>NZ_JBFTSF010000009.1:0-54785 GCF_056399905.1 Cupriavidus sp. 01L46 | reverse complement strand
GCATTGCGATGTACTTCCGCATATAGGTCAAGGGTCGAACTTCAAGATCACCGCGGGCGTAGACCACGCGAGGATCGTGTACACGGATCGGTTCGATCGCGATCAGTTCGCCGAGACGGTTGGCCAGATTAGAGAGTTGCGGACCACATACTTGAATAGCGCCGAACGACCCACCGGCATGTTTGAGGCGGTGCCACTTGTCGGCGGTGGCCCAGGTGAGGTAACGCTAGACCAGTGCCGCCACTGTGGCAGTGGTGTGCATTGCGCTTTCAATAAATTCCTGCACATTAACGAGGTGGATGCATGAGCACTATCGCGTTGAACCTCTTCCAGGTCACTCCGTCTGAGCAACTACTAAGCCTCTCTGCGGCCGATGCTATCGACGCTCTCTACGATAGCGGGCTCATCGAGGACGAAACAATGCTGCAGAAGGTGATGTTGGCGCGGACTGTCCGAGATTTGCTCAACTGCTTTGTTACCGGCAGCAAAAACAATAACCGAGACATGACCTTGGCCATGAACCAGGTCCTGGCTTCAACAACGTTGTCCGAAGGCATCGGTTGGAACATTGCTGAGCGCGGTATCCGTGTGAGCCAGCTGACCGATCTTGCTGCAGGCGAACACAGGTCCTTTCAATCGACGCGTTACGCTACGCTGAAGGCCGATCGACTTGTCGGTGATCGGGTGTTCTTCAATGTCACAGTGCGGAATCGCGGCGTATTCTCACAGAATCTCCCGATCGCTGACATGTTGGCGGATCTCCTGCGGATGAGTGGCCGCGACATCTACCTACCGGCCGTCGACACCATACGGGGGAACAAGTGTGTTATCACAGGATTCCAGCAGATCACCCTGTTTCACAACCGGCAGGGCCAGAGTGATCGTTGGGGTGACTTCCTTGTCAAACGTGGACGCCTCAATCAAGAGGAGTATGCGCGGCGAACCGATGCAGCCTTGAACGGTAACAAAGCAGAAGCGGAAATGGTTGTCGCCTGGTGCCGTCATGGTGGCACCAGCGGCAAGCTTTATGCCTATCCCGCCCGCGACCTTGCCCTCATTGCTAGTGAAGCCCTGCACGGTTTCGTCGACGATCGACGCCAGAAGCAGTTGCCAACCGAATTGGCGGAAGCCGGCGATCTGTGCGCGCTCGGTTTCAAAGCGATCCGAACTGGGATGGAAGACAAGGCGAGCGTGTTTGGTGGGCTTGAGCAGGCCGTTGGAACTTGGTTCGACCGCGTCCAGTCTCGTGAGGCGCACTGCTATGCATTGGACTATGAACATAGTCACCGTATCCGTCGCCGCGAGAAGTTCAGCCTTAAAGTAGTCGCGCCGGACCGAGCCGAGCGAGCCGCACTCAACAGCCGCAATGTGATCCTTTACCCCACGGATGGCGGTACGCCAGACAGCGAGCGAATTTTCATGGGCTTTTTTACCGGCCCGACTTGTCAGGCGCGAAATCTGGGGTTCGAGTTCAGCAAGCTCACATACTCGCAGCAGATTGCGATAGAGCTGCCTAGGACAATTGCAGAGCGCGTCGAAGAATCTGTCGGGCCAGGGGCAAACGTCGTGATGGCATGGCGTAGGCGCAGCAACGGTACTCTGGTCAACAACAAGTTGGTTGAATTTGAACTGATGCGCCGAGGCATCGCCGTGCAGCATGTAGTGGATGAAGGGCAGAGAGGCAATGCAAACAAAGTCGGCCACTTGCTACAAGGAATGAAGGAGAAATTTGCCTTGCATCCAAACGACAAGTGCGAGGTAGAGTCGCCCTTCGACATAGCACTTGGGTTGGACGTATCACGGTTTGCTGGCCTTGACGTGCCAGCGTTCCCGGTCGTCGTCGATCGAGACGGCAATGCGACGATCTATATGGCAGAGACGATTGACCGCTCGGCCAAAGAGAAGCGCGGAGTTGACGAGCTTGTGTCGACCCTCAGCCAGATCACTGAGAGTCAGCCTAGAAAGGTGTTGTTCCTGCGCGATGGATACGCGCTCGAGGATTTCGAAGCAGTGGCAGCCGCCTTGCCTCATGTCGAACTGACGGTCCTATCGATCCGGAAGAATCTGCTTGGAGCTTTCTCCGATGAATTGCCGTCAGGCGATCTCTATGCTGTCTATGCCGATCATGACAGCAACCGCTTCCTGTTCGGAGTGAATGCCAGGCAGGGTGAAGAATCGCGCATCAACACGGTGCACATGGTGGAAATCGTGCGCAACCCTGGGGGCTACTTGAAAGAACAACTAGGCCATGTGCTCATCGAACTGTCCCGTCAGAACCGAACTAGCGAGTTAGAGATCGCTAGCTTGCCATTCCCGATCGCTTATGCTGATCGGACGGCTTGGACAGTTCGTGACATGATGCAAGATCGACAGCTCCGCAAGTATGTCCGAGAACAATTCGTAGACGAGGTCAACCAGCTCGGTGACGAGGGATTGTACATTTACTCAGTGATTAGGAACTACGTTCTGACTAGAGCCAACGGCTACGCCTTCGCAGTCTGAGCTGCAGGTCAGTCGAAGAAGGGACGCTCTTCGGAGCGTCCCTATCGACGATCAATCGTAATCGGCGGGTTCTTGAGAATAGCGCACGTCAGGTCCACATCTGAATCTGAGGGAGCAGGCGGTAGACCTCATTGAGTTCCCGGAGGATGAGCACGGTCTCGATGATCCTGCCCAGATCCACCTCGTCGGCGACGAGGAAGCGCCTTGGGGATGTCGTCGTCACGCGGTGCGTGAACACGACCTGGTGCGGAAGAAGATCAATTTTGGCCGACGTGAGGCCGGCCGCCCCTCGAGGGGGGAAGGGCGTAGGCCTGCCAGCACAGCCAGGCCCTTCGCGCCCGGGCGTCGCCCAGAGCGACAGAGGAGACAACCCTTTCGGATTGGCCGAGGGCCGCTGACTGCGAGGCGATCGGAACGTGGCGCTCGCCGCCCTCGAAAAAGACCCGGACATATCCACATAGCCCACATCAAGATTGCTCAATTAGTGCCGGCAGCCCTTCGATGATCTTCACGCTTTCCAGGCTCACGCGCACTACTCGCTTTAGCAGATCGATGATATAGCGGTGGTCCTTTGACCAAACATTGGGATCGTTCTTAATTCCACTGTCTTTATCGACGGTGATCTGATACCTCTCCATGATCCACTCGATTGCAGGCTTGCCGTTGACCACGTAGTCGTATGCTCTCAGCGGAATGCCCCGGAGAGTCACGTTCTCGTTGTAGGCGATGACCGACTTATCAGGCTTTCCTTCCTTCTTACCGAACACCATTTTACTGACGTTGTAGTCACCGGGCTCCATCACCAGCCTGCGGTTCTCTTCCTGGATGCCAAATGGCTCGATAGCCTCATACGTCAAATGCCACTTTCCGAGTTCTCGGCCAGCTTTGCTGAATGCCCAGAAATCGCCAGCGAATGGCATCCGTGGCAGAGACTTCTTGAGGTCGACCGCGAACCTTTGCCGATATTCAGGCGAGTGGAGTATGCCATACACATACCAAAAAATGTCTTCCTTGCTAATCTTGACATCCTTGTAGACGTTCCTGAACGCCTCAAGCGCCCAATCCGTGACGCTCTCGTGGCGGATGTATCCATGCTMGTCCGGTTCTTCCCGCGACGAGAACAGTGTGTCCTGCTTGAGACCCTCTTCCTCTCCTTCTACCTTCTCATACCAGTACATTGGGAAGCACTGACCGGTGTCAGTCAGGTGCATGTTTGGCGCGCAGTCAGTCACGAGCGCCGAATAGCCCTTCCGATCCGCTACACCAGTGCTTGAGATGACCACGTTGGAATGCTGCGGCGTCGGGAACAGCTTTGGTACTTGGTTGACCATCTCGTTCAGAGTGCGGCTGAAGTAGAGCCACTGCGGGGCGAATGGCCTATAGGCTGTCTTAACGATAGCGTGCTGGTCAAAATCGATCTTCTTCAATCGCTTCAGACTTGCCTTCAGCGATCTTGTCCAACTGATCTTCTTGGGATCCGTGGTGATGTAGTCGTCCACCTCCGGCCAAGTGGTCTTCGGCGTGTCCTTCACAACAGTGCTGTATCGGTTCAGATCAGCGCTGTACTGCTCGATCAGCCGATGCACATTGTGAGATAGCGCCTTCGGCGAGCTGCTGGTTACCCAAGGATCACGGTTCGTGATGAGGCCCAGCGAATACACCGAGAAAATCGCCTCTTTGTCTGCCTTGTCCTTCGTTCCAAGCGCAACGAACGAAGTGAATCTCGGATCGCGCTGCTCAGCCCAGTCGCCTTCTTCGTTAGGCTGCAGCTTCCTCCACTCGACAGACTCGATACTGTGTAGCGATTCGATGATCTCGAGCTTCTGCTCCTTTGTTAAGTAGTCCCCAATGTCGCAATAGTTCAGTTCACAAGGCCCTTCGTGAGCTGGGTCCTTGACCATGATCGAGATGGCGACGCTTGCGCGCGAGCCTGATCCAAAGATCTTTCCACCCTCCCGCTTAGACGTTTCGCCAGCTGTACGTTGGTCGCCTCTCAAGTCAAATATATAAAGGTGACTGAAGTCCCCCACCAAACCTTTCCGAACGCCGTCTAGGTTCGGTGCCTTCAAGAAGGATCCGTTGGTGACGAACGCAACGACCCCCTTGTCCGCAATCCGATCAGAAGCCCACCTGATCGCTCGCACGTAGGAGTCATAGTTGTTCTTCAGAAGCGTCGCCTTCGACTTGGCTACGTAAGTTGCGCCGATTCGCTCATCCAGCTGTGGATAGTCGAGATTCTTATTGTTATGGTTCTCGCTCTCCTGTTGCGCTGAATAAGGTGGGTTGCTGAACACTACCCTGATCGGTTGTTTCTTCTGCTTACTCGCACGCTCGCTGTTCTCGAACGAGAACCCGCTCTCGACATCCCTCTGCGACGCTTCATTCAATTGGAACGTGTCAGTCAGTACAATGCCTTCGAAGGGTAGATGTTGCCCGGTCATTCCAAAGTACGCGCTTTCGATATTGATCGTGGCGATGTAGTACGCCAGTAGCACGATTTCGTTGGCATGGAGCTCATGCAAGTACTTTTTCTGCAGCGCCTCAGGCTTGATCAGCCCGAGCTGGAGCAGGCGAACCGGGAAGGTGCCCGTCCCCGTGAACGGATCCAGCATCTGAACCCCTGTGTCCGAGATGCTGGCGTTGAAGTGGCGCTTCAAAGCTGCTTCAATGCTGTGGATAATGAAATCCACCACCTCCACAGGTGTGTAGACGATCCCCAGGCGCTCCCTAACGCGCGGGAAGGCACTTGCAAAAAAGGTGTCGTAAAGGTTCCTGATGATGTCCTGGCGAGACTTTTCGCTCTTGGCAAGGCTCACGCGGTCTCGAACATTGGCGTAGAATTTTTCCAAGCTCTCGGTCTCGCTGTCGATCGCGTGCGCGTCCAGCAGGTCAACGATTTGCTGCATCGAGCTCGATACAGGGTTGCTCTTCGTAAACGAATAAGTGTCAAATAGCGCCTCAAATACTGGTCTCGTAAGGATGTGCTGGGCCAGCATCTCGATGCCTTCTTCCTCGCTCACCGTTGGGTTCAGGTTCTCCCTGAGCCCTTTCAGGAACGAGTCAAAAGCCTTACGCGGCTTCGGCTTTTCTAGCAACGCATTGATCCGCGTAATCAGACGCTCCGCTATGACAGCAACATCCTTCGCCCATTGGCTCCAGTACTCCCGGTCACCTAATTTCTTGGGGATCGCCGCATAGACAGCGTTGGTTACATCGTCGACCGGTATCTCGGGGAAGTCGAGGGGCAGGTTATCGCCGCCGCCGCCGCCACTGCCACTGCCCCCGCCACCCTTACCTCCGCCGATCACCGAGATCTTACGACGGAACTCTGCTTCATCTACGAGCGACTCATCATGTGCTCGCAGTGCTTTGATAACACGCCAGATGCCCTTGAATTGAGGATCGCTGTCAATGTAATCGTTATAGTTGGCAACTTTGGTCGAGGGAATGCAGACGGGCAGGATGATATAGCCGTAGCGCTTGCCTTCGGCCTTACGCATAACGCGGCCGACCGACTGGACGATGTCAACTATCGACTCTCGTGTGTCGAAGAAGGCCACAGCATCCAGTGCAGGCACATCGATGCCTTCTGAAAGGCACCTAGCGTTCGACAGGACCCGGCAAGCGCCTTCTGCTATGTCGGCCTTTAGCCACTCGAGCTTATTCTGGCGTACCAAGGCGTTCATGCCGCCGTCGACGTGGTCCAGATCGCATTGCACCATCGGCATTTCCTCGCCAATGTGCCGCTTGTAATACAAATCTACCAGTTGCCCAAAAACCTCCGTCGTCTGCTTGGAGTCTTTGATCGACCTAGAGAACGCCACGGCCCTGCGCATGGGGTTAGTGTCCTCCTTCAGTGGCACCTGCTCGTCGCCGTCGATCTCGACAAGACCTTGCTTGGAGAGGCCCTTCCACGCACCGATGATCTTGGTCGCGAACCGGATGTCCACCGCCTTCTTTTCGTCAAGTTTGTAGGCGTTGTTGTAGGAATTGGCGAGACTGCCCATCGCCTCCTCTTCTACTGCCACGATCAGCACCTTGTACTCGGATAGAAGATCGAGATCCACTGCCTTGCCAAAGCTGAGTCTGTAGAACTCCGCTCCATAGGTCGACTCGTCGTCCATCGAGTACAGCGCGGCCTCTCGCTCGCCAGCCTTCTTCTTCGACGGATCCCCGTAGATCCTGGGCGTGGCAGTCATGTACAGCCGCTTTTTGCCCGCGACCAAATGATTCTGGTGAACCTTCACAAACTCCGAAGGATCCTCGTTCGGCAGTACCAAACCGGTCGTGCGATGGGCCTCATCACACACAATGAAATCGAACTCCCCAAGCCCGAGCTTCTGAGCGTCGGAGATCACCTGAATCGACTGATAGGTCGAGAAGACCACCGTCCGCCGATCCTTGCTTAAGAGCTTGGAGACAGTAGCAAGTGCCTTCGGATCGGTCGTTGCAGGGTATGCCAGATCGTGGGTCTTGATGTCCTCTTCAGTGTCTTTACCGACCTTMGAATCGGAGCAGACTACAAAGGCGTGGATCGGATCTTCGGACTGCGCGGTCCACTCACGAAGGGTCTGTGACACCAGCGAGATCGAAGGCGCCAAGAACAGAATGCGCCCGCTCTTCGGGGTTATTTTTTCGGCGAGCCGCAACGAGGTGAACGTTTTGCCCGTGCCACAAGCCATGATCAGCTTGCCTCGGTCCGCGCCGTTGAAACCTTCCTCGGAAAGCGTGATTGCCTCGATCTGGTGCTCGCGCGGCGTCTTCCTTCTCTGGAGTTTCAGTTCACCGGGATGCGTTAGATCCAGCGCGCTCCAATCCACTGKACTGTTGGCGAGTTCCTTAAACCACAGCCTGCTGACCGGCATGACTTGGTTAGCGAGCGCGTCCTCCGCGTGCTTGCTCCACTTGTCGGTGGTGGAAACGATCAAGCGATGGCTGAAATGTCGCGCACCRTCCTTGGTTCCAAATTTCTTGCCCGAGGCCGTAAAGAACGAATCGATGTCGGCCTTCTGCAAATAGGTCCCCGGGTCGAAGAACTTGCACTGGATTGCCCAGTACTCACCTGTACTGCGCTCCCGCGCAACCAAGTCAATGCCAACATCCACGTTCCAGCGGTCTGGCCATTCTGACCACAGCCATACGTCGCTCAGGCGGTCGGCGTATTGGGGATCGATGAGCAGGTATCTGGCGACTAAGCGCTCGAAGCTGTCACCCAAGTCCCTGTTGCTCTGGGCTGCGCCCCGGTAGTAGGACAGGATGTCTTCAAGTGTMGTTTTCTTGCCAGCGTTGCCTTCTGCCATCATCTCTCCTGTGCGCCATGCCCAAATCCAAGGTAACCGGTGATGCTAGAGGATGGACTCTCAACGGTCAATTCGAAGGTCACCGAAGTATTAACCGCGCACCGGCCGGGCAGATCCTCTAGCCGTAACCGCGGCGTAACCCTAGAAAAAAGTGCGGGCTTGCTGACAACGACGAATCGCCCGCAAATCCGCTCCAATATTGGTGGGCCTTCCGTGAGTCGAACGCGGCACCACGAATTATGAGTCCCTCTACCATCTGCCTGGGATGACCGGTCTAGCTGATCGCTCGAGGACTGGGACGCATCGGGTTCGTCACTGCTATGGCCATAATGCCGGGCGCTGCCTAGTGCCGCACGCCGCTGTTCCGGTGCTATCGGTCCAGTAGCCGAGTTGTTTTGCCAAAGCGGCGCGCCGGAAGGCGCATCATAAGCGCGCCCTGCCCAATAGCCAGGCCAGCGTCACAACGCGGTCGCGYTGGCCGAGGCCGGCCGTTGACGAAAGCTGCTTACACCTCGGTTACATGGAGACCAAAACGGACAAGGGGTTACAGCGCAGAACGCTGTAACCCCTTGATTTCAATGGTGCCCTGATGAACGGATATGAGCCCGCAGATCTTGCCAGTGCACAATATTCCAGCTATTTCCGGATTTCTAGTCCAGCAAAAGCGCACCTAGTCCAGCTAATTCCGGTTCCCTACACTACACGAAACATCAAACATCAATATTCCGCGCCACCAACGCATTACTCTCAATAAAATTCCTACGCGGCTCAACCTCATCCCCCATCAGCGTAGTAAAAATCTGATCCGCCGCAATAGCATCCTCAATCTGCACCTTCAGCAGTCGGCGCTGGGTAACGTCCAAGGTAGTCTCAAAAAGCTGCTCAGGATTCATCTCCCCCAGCCCCTTATACCGCTGACGAGACACCCCGCGCTCAGCCTCRGACAGCAACCACTGCATAGCAGCATGGAAGTCATTCACCGTCTGGTCGCGCATCTTCTCGCCTTCACCACGGCGCACCTTGGTGCCTTCCGCAATCAGGCCCTGGAAGGTCTTGGCGGCCAGCGACAGCGCTGCGTAATCAGCACCGTGCACAAAGTCCGCATCCAGGTGAGACAACCGCACATTGCCATGATGCCGGCGGGCGATCATCAGGCGGTGCTTGTCCGTCTTCTCGTCAAATTGCGCATAGACATCTGCCGTGCCGTCGTCATTCACGGCGGCGCCCAGCAGGGTCTTGGCGTGCATTTCCGACAGCTTGGCCTTGAGCGCGGTGGCTGAGGCTTCGGCGGCGGCGGCGCTGTCCAGGTCCAGCTCGATGCCGTCGGCAATGGCGCGCAGGGCGTCGCTGTCCACGATGCGGGCCAGGCGGCCGATCACGGCTTCGGCCAGTTGGTACTGGCGGGCCAGCTCCGTCAGGGCGTCGCCGGCGACTTCGCTGCCGTCGGGGTTGACCAGGGCGGCCTTTTCCATGGCCAGGCGCAGCAGGTAGGCGTTGAGCTCGTTGTCGTCCTTGATATAGCGCTCTTCCTTGCCGTGCTTGATCTTGTACAGCGGCGGTTGGGCGATATACACGTGGCCGCGCTCGATGATGTCGGGCATCTGGCGGTAGAAGAACGTGAGCAGCAGCGTGCGGATGTGGGAGCCGTCCACGTCCGCGTCGGTCATGATGATGATGCGGTGGTAGCGCAGCTTGTCGAGGTTGTAGTCGTCCTTGCCGATGCCGGTGCCCAGCGCGGTAATCAGCGTGAGCACTTCCTGGCTGGAGAGCATTTTGTCGAAGCGGGCGCGTTCCACGTTCAGGATCTTGCCCTTGAGCGGCAGGATGGCCTGGAACTTACGGTCGCGGCCTTGCTTGGCGGAGCCGCCTGCGGAGTCACCCTCCACCAGGAAGAGTTCGGACTGGGCGGGGTCTTTCTCCTGGCAGTCCGCCAGCTTGCCGGGCAGGCCCATGCCGTCGAGCACGCCTTTGCGGCGGGTCATTTCGCGGGCCTTGCGGGCGGCTTCGCGGGCGCGGGCGGCGTCGACGATCTTGCCGCAGATGATCTTGGCGTCTACCGGGGTCTCCAGCAGGAAATCACCCAAGGCCTTGGCGACGAGTTCTTCCACGGGCAGGCGCACTTCGGAGGAGACGAGCTTGTCCTTGGTCTGCGAGCTGAACTTGGGCTCGGGCACCTTGACGGAGAGCACGCAGGCGAGGCCTTCGCGCATGTCGTCGCCGGTGGTTTCTACCTTGGCCTTTTTGGCGATCTCGTTTTCTTCGATGTACTTGTTCATCACACGCGTCATGGCGGCGCGCAACCCGGTCAAGTGGGTGCCGCCGTCACGCTGCGGGATGTTGTTGGTGAAGCAGAGTACTTGTTCGTTGTAGCCGTCGTTCCACTGCATGGACACTTCTACGGCGATACCGTCTTTTTCGGTGTTGGCGTAGAAGATGTTGGGGTGCAGGGTGCTTTTGCCGCGGTTGATGTACTCAACGAAGCCTTTGACGCCGCCGGAGAAGGCGAAGTCTTCTTCCTTGCCGGTGCGCTGGTCGGCCAGGCGGATGTGCACGCCGTTGTTCAGAAACGAGAGCTCGCGGATGCGCTTGGCCAGGATCTCGTAGTGGAACTCGACGTTGGTGAAGATTTCTTCGTCGGCGAGGAAGTGGACTTCGGTGCCGCGCTTGTCGGTGGGGCCGAGGATCTTCATCGGCGAGACTTCCACGGGCACGCCGTCGGGGCCGGGCACGGTTTCCACGACGCGGTTCTGCACGGCGCCTTGGGCGAACTCGAGCAGGTGGGCCTGGCCGTCGCGGCGCACGGTCAGGCGCAGCCACTTGGAGAGCGCATTGACGCAGGACACACCCACGCCGTGCAGGCCGCCGGAAACCTTGTAGCTGTTCTGGTTGAACTTGCCGCCGGCGTGCAGCTCGGTCATGGCGATTTCTGCCGCGCTGCGCTTGGGTTCGTGCTTGTCGTCGAACTTGACGAGCGGGGGAATGCCGCGGCCGTTGTCGGTGATGGAGATCGAGTTGTCGCTGTGGATGGTAACGGTGATTTCCGTGCACCAGCCGGCCAGGGCTTCGTCGATGGAGTTGTCCAGCACTTCAAATACGAGGTGGTGCAGGCCGGTGCCGTCGGACGTGTCGCCGATGTACATGCCCGGACGCTTGCGCACCGCCTCCAGGCCTTCCAGGATCTGGATCGAGCCTGCGCCGTAGCTGTCTTGCTGTTGCGGTTGCGATTGCGGTTGTTGCTCTTCGGTCATGTTCTCTTACTCACGGCGAATGCGGCGATCTCTCGTCACGCCCGGATGGGCGCGCCCGGATCGGGCCGCATAGCGGGTTACATAAAAACGGCAAAAGGGGCGGATCTCGACGATMCTGCCCCTGGTGCGGCGGGTCTTGCGCGGGGCCCCTGGGGCTGCTGCGCAAGCCGTGGTGTGCCGTTAGATGCTCCGGTTTTGCGTATCTTGTGGTCCTTGTTACCGGCTCATCAAATGCGCATCGGCATGACGACGTACTTGAAGTTGTCGTCTTCCGGCACGGTGATCAGCGCGCTCGAATTGGAGTCGCCGAGGCTGACCTGGACTTGCTCGCTCTTGAGGTTGGCGAGCACGTCCAGCAAATAGGTAACGTTGAACCCGATGTCGAGCGCATCGCCCGAGTAATCGAGTTCGAGCTCTTCCTGCGCTTCTTCCTGGTCGGCGTTGGTGGAGCTGATCTTGAGTACGTGCGTATCCAGGATGCAGCGCACGCCCTTGAACTTGTCGGTGGTCAGGATGGCGGTGCGTTGCAGGGCTTGCTGCAGCTTGACGCGGTCGATGGCGAAGGCGTTCTTGTAGCCCTTGGGGATCACGCGCTGGAAGTCCGGGAACTTGCCTTCGACCAGCTTGGAGATCAGCTCGATATTGGCGAAGGTGAACTTGACCTGGTTGGCGGCCAGTTGCACTTGCACGGGATCGTCGTTGTCTTCCAGCAGGCGTTGCAGCTCAAGGATGGTCTTGCGCGGGATGATCACTTCCTGGCGCGACGGTGCGCCTTCGCCGCTGGTGGCTTCGGTGTCCAGTTCCACGCCGCAGTAGGCCAGGCGGTGGCCGTCGGTGGCGACTGCCATGACCTTTTTGCCGTCCACCACCAGCAGCATGCCGTTGAGGTAGTAGCGGATGTCTTGCTGGGCCATGGCGAAGTGAACCATGGCGAGCAGGTGCTTGAAGGTCTTTTGCGGCAGGCTGACCGATGCGCCGAACTCGCTGGCTTCGGCTACCGTGGGGAATTCCTCTGCAGCCAGGGTCTGCAGCGCGAAGCGGCTCTTGCCGGACTGCACGGTCATGCGCTTGTCGTTGAGCGACAGGGCGACTTCGCCGTCGGGCATGGCGCGCAGGATGTCGAGCAGCTTGCGGGCGGCAACCGTGGTGGCCACGGTGTCGCTGCCCACGCCGCATTCGGCGTGCGTGGTGATCTGGATCTCGATGTCGGTCGAGAGGAAGGATACGTTGGACCCGGACTTGCGAATCAGCAGGTTGGCCAGGATCGGGAGTGTGTGGCGGCGCTCCACGATGCCGCTCACGATTTGCAGCGGACGCAGCAGATTGTCTCGCGAGGTTTTGACCAATTGCATTGAATTTATCCTTCGTCGTTTGTAGTAAGCGACCGCGGGTGCGCACTGACTGGCACTAACTTGCTGCGCGGTTTCCAATACCGCTTCCAAAACGCTTTGGAATCAACAAGTTAATTCGCCATTGTACCAAGGATAAGCCGCTGCGGTGAAGCGGGAGAAGCGCGATCAGAGGGTGAAAATTGTGCGCAAAGCGACACAAATTCAGACTTCTTCGGTGGCTGGCGACTGTTGTCGCTGGCCGCCCCCTCCGCCCGCTCGTCCCGACTCACCGCAAAGCCTTAGCCCAGGCCGTTTTCATGGCAATGTTCCGCAATGCCCCGGTGTTGCTTTCCGATTGATTCATGCGCCGGATCCTGCCCGGCGCGTACCCTACAGTATGCCAGCCCCGCGTGACGGGGCCGGGCAAATGCTGCTTCACTGCTGCTTCATTGCTGCTTCATTGTGATTGCACGCTCGGGCTCAGCCCTTGAGCGTCTGTTCCAGCACGTGCAGCTCGTGGTTGAGCTGCGCGTCCTTGCTGCGTTCGTCGGCGATCTTGCGCACCGCGTGCAGCACGGTGGTGTGATCGCGTCCGCCGAACAGCTCGCCGATTTCCGGCAGGCTTTTCTGCGTGAGTTCCTTGGCCAGGTACATGGCAATCTGGCGGGGCCGCGCGATATTGGCGGGCCGCTTCTTGCTGTACATGTCCGCGACCTTGATGTTGTAGAAATCCGCGCAGGTCTTCTGGATGTTCTCAACCGAGATCTGGCGGTTCTGCACCGTCAGCAGGTCCTTCAGCGCTTCACGGGTGACATCGATGGTGATGTCCTTGCCGTGGAAGTTGGAGAAGGCGAGGATCTTGCGCAGCGCGCCTTCCAGCTCGCGCACGTTGGATCGCAGGTGCTTGGCGACGAAGAAGGCGACTTCCTCGGGCACGCTCACGTTCTCGGCGGCGGCTTTCTTCATCAGGATGGCTACGCGCATCTCCAGCTCGGGCGGCTCGATGGCCACCGTGAGGCCGGAGTCGAAGCGCGAGATCAGGCGATCGTCGATGCCGCTGATTTCCTTGGGGTAGGTATCGCTGGTGATGATCACCTGCGCCCGGTTGGCGATCAGGGCTTCGAAGGCATAGAAGAACTCTTCCTGCGTGCGGTTCTTGCCGGAGAAGAATTGAATATCGTCGATCAGTAGCAGGTCGAGCGAGTGGTAGTAGCGCTTGAACTCGTCGAACGCCTTGCGCTGGTAGGCCTTGACCACGTCGGAGACGTATTGCTCGGCGTGGATGTAGCGGATGCGGGCGCGCGGGTTCTCCAGCAACATGAAGTTGCCGATGGCGTGGATCAAGTGGGTCTTGCCCAGGCCTACGCCGCCATATAGATAGAGCGGGTTGTAGGACTTGCCGGGGTTGTTGGCCACCTGGATGGCGGCGGCGCGCGCGAGCTGGTTGGCCTTACCGGTGACGAAGTTGTCGAAGGTGAGGATGTGGTTCAGGCGCGAGCGCTCGTGCACCGAGTCGTTCTGCTGCTGGCCGCCGAGCTGGTTGCCGGGGTGGCCTTGGTGGTTTTGTTGGCCCGGATGCCCTTGGTGACCCTGATGGCCCGGATGACCGCCCTGGTTACCGGGGTGGCCGCCCTGCATGGGTTGCTGCGACGGCTGCACGCGGTAGGAACGGGCGCTGGCTTCGGCCGGGTCCAGCTGCGGCACGTCGATATCGACGATCTCGCCACCCATGCCGCCCATGCTGCCTTGGTTGGCGCTGCCGGGATAGTTGCCGCCATTGCCGCCATTACCGCCATTGCCCGGGTAGGGCGCTTGCCCGCCGCGCTGGCCGCCGGCCTGGTTCATGGGGCCATAACCTTGGCCACCCTGGCCGCCCTGGCCCGGCTGCATGCCAGGCTGGCCGAAGTTCTGCGACAGCGGCTGGCCGGACGGATAGCCGGGGCCGGCGTGCTGCGGCGCCATGCCGGGCTGGCCCGGCTGGCCGGACTGCTGCGGATAGCCGGCGGCAGCCCGGCCCGAGGCGGCGGGGTCCAGGACAAAGTGAACGCTAACGTTGGCTTCCCAGTATTCGCAGGCGAGCGCGGTGATGCGGCCGGAAAACTGGCTTTTTACCCAATCGAGCTTGAAGCGGTTGGGCGCGGCGATGCGCAGCGCATGCGCTTGCTCGTCGAAGCC
Source organism: Cupriavidus sp. 01L46 (assembly GCF_056399905.1). NCBI lineage: Bacteria > Pseudomonadati > Pseudomonadota > Betaproteobacteria > Burkholderiales > Burkholderiaceae > Cupriavidus > Cupriavidus sp. 01L46. The sequence continues at coordinate 40,229 of NZ_JBFTSF010000009.1, read as the reverse complement.
CACGGGCGCCAACGGCTTGATCCAGGTCTTGAACTGTTGCGGCGTCAGTTCGCGCTCGAGCTGCGCGGCTGCTGCCTGCCAGAAATCTTGCATTGTTTTGTTGTTCGGTGTTCGCCACGGTGCATGGACGGCCCGGCCGAATGGACGACAGGCAAGGATCGGTGAGGCATCCCTGCCGTTGGTTCATGCAACCTGAACGCGATCGCTAAGCGATCCGCAAATGACCCCGCAGCCCGGGCCCCCATGGTGATCGACGCGACAAGCGGGAGCCGCTGACGGGCGAGGCGGCGAAATCGCCGCTTGCCCGTTGCGCGTCCGTTGTCCGGCATGCCAGGGGTGTTGCCCGGGTTGCGCTTGCGCCACGCAGCCCGTGTGGTGTTTGGACCCGGATTGTACCCCCCGCCCCAAGTTATCCACAAAGGATAAGTCTGTGGATAAGTTGTGAAAAAGCAGTGGATTGTTGTGCACAACCCCAGTTCTGGCGCGGGTTTCCGGGTAGCCAAAACGCGGGAAAACCTATGCGAAACAGAGACTTCGCTCACCTCAAGCGACCCCGGGTGGCACCCCCGAAGAAAAAAAACTTACCCACTGGCGATTGTGGACAATGAAATACAACAGCCTGTTGCGTATTTTTAAGGCAAGGGTGCCTCACAAGGCTCTAATCCATCTGCAGTCTTGACACGTCGCGCGAAACTCAGTTAAATGGCGGGTTCTGCGATGCCGCAGGGGATCACGTATGCGCATCGCCGGGTCTGACCTGTTCCGTGCAAAACCGGTGCGTATCCTTGGTTTTTTACTAAGCTGAAGCGCGCCGGAAACAGCTGGATTGGCCGGAACAGGCAGCGGGCCGGGCAGGCTGATGGGGTTGGAACGGATGGGTTGGTTTTACGCTTCCGCTCCGGCAAGATTCCCTCCCACAACTGCTTCGCGCGGCGTCGATGTCCGATTCGTCGGTGCCATCGATTCGCGAGATACACGGTCGGCAGCAAGATCACCACAGCAGTCGGCAACACCGCAAACCGCGGCAGCCCCATGCGAACCATACGCGGCGGCGCCCGGCTTAACGCCGGAAGCCGGGCGAGCCCAGATCAACCAGAGAGTGCAACATGAAACGTACATACCAACCTTCCGTTACCCGCCGCAAGCGTACCCATGGTTTCCGCGTGCGCATGAAGACCCGCGGCGGCCGTGCCGTCATCAACGCGCGTCGCGCCAAGGGCCGCAAGCGCCTGGCAGTCTAAGGGCCTGGCGACCGGCCACGGCGGTGCAGCAGCTTGCGCCGCCTTGGCCACTCGCCTCGCCTTTTGGACGGCCGGTAGCCAGCAGCCAAGCACAGCTTTTCCGCTCGCTTTGCCTAGCGTGACTACCTTTGCCTACCCTAAAGCCGCGAGGCTCACAAAAACGGATGAGTTTTCATCCGTTTTTGCATTGCGTCCGCGCCGACGCAGCCAGCATTTCGTGCTGTATGTGGGCGAGAACGGCCTGCCGCAAGCCCGCCTGGGTGTCGTGGTTGGCAAGAAGTTCGCAGCGCGTGCCGCCGAGCGCAACCTGGTGAAGCGCATGGTGCGGGAACTGTTCCGCCAACGGCAGGACAAACTCGCGGGCCGCGATGTGCTGCTGCGCCTGCAGGCCAAGTTTCCGCGCGCGGAGTTTGCCAGCCGCACCGCGATACGCCGGGTGTGCCTGGCCGAGCTGACCAGCTTGTTCGAGGTAGCGGTGAAGCCGCTTGCCCCGCGCCCTGCCGCCCCTTCCGGGGTGTCGCCGCCAAAGTCCGCCGAGGCTGCGCCCACTGAAGTCCCGCCCTCGGGCGCTCCTGCCTGACCGGCCCGCTGCCATGAAGCGAATCCTGCTTGCCCTGCTGCGCATCTACAAGATCGCCCTGAGCCCGTTTTTCGGCTCGCAGTGCCGCTTCCTGCCCACCTGTTCCGATTACGCCCGCGAAGCGATCCTGTGCYACGGCGCAGGGCGCGGCAGCTGGCTGGCCGCTCGCCGGCTATGCCGTTGCCATCCGTTCACGGATGGCGGGTATGATCCGGTGCCACCGGCATCGGCAACCAAGCAAGACCGGGCTCGCCCCGCGACTGGCCGTCCAGTCACGATCCGGCTACCCCGCCCCTGATTTCCCCCGACCACAGCGAGACATGGATATCAAACGCACCATACTCTGGGTCATCTTCTCGATGGCCCTCGTGCTGCTCTACGACAACTGGCAGCGCGCCAACGGTCACCAGTCGATGTTCTTCCCGAGCGCGACGCAGCAGGCTCCGGCAACCGCAGGCGGCGCTTCGGCCCCGCAAGGCGACGTGCCCAAGGCCAATGCAACGGCCGGCGCCGCCGCAGGCGCTCCGGCGTCCGTCCCGGCAGCCGCGGCCCAGCCGAGCGGCGAGAAGATCGTGGTCAGCACCGACGTGATGCGTGCCCAGATCGATACCGCCGGCGGTATCCTGACGCGCCTGGAACTGCTGAACCACAAGGAGCATGACGGCAAGCCGGTCGTGCTGTTCGAGCGTGACCAGACCCGCACCTACATGGCCCGCTCCGGCCTGATCGGTGGCGACCTGCCCAACCACACCACGGTGTTTACCGCTTCGGCKGGCCCGCGCGACCTGGCTGGGTCGGACAAGGTGTCGTTGACGCTGACGGCGGAGAAGGACGGGGTCAAGCTGGACAAGACCTATACCTTCCACAAGGGCAGCTACGTTGTCGACACGAAATTTGCCGTGACCAACGACAGCGGCAAGCCGATCTCGCCGACGCTGTACATGGAACTGACGCGCGACGGCAGCAAGGTCGAGCAGTCGCAGTTCTATAGCACCTTTACCGGCCCGGCCATCTACACCGACGCCGACAAGTACCACAAGATCACCTTCGACGACATCGGCAAGGGCAAGGCTTCGGTCCCCGCGGCCGGGTCCAGCGGCTGGGTGGCGATGGTGCAGCATTACTTTGCCTCGGCGTGGATTCCGCAATCGGGCAAGGAGCACAGCTTCTACGTCGAGAAGATCGACAACAACCTGTTCCGCGTGGGCGTGCAGCAGCCGCTGGGCGCCATCGCCCCGGGCGCCACGGTGAGCACCGATGCGCGCCTGTTCGCCGGCCCGCAGGAAGAGCGCATGCTCGAGAAGATCACCCCGGGCCTGGAACTGGTGAAGGACTACGGATGGCTGACCATCCTGGCCAAGCCGCTGTTCTGGCTGCTGGAAAAGATCCACGGCTTCCTGGGCAACTGGGGCTGGTCGATCATCGGGCTGACCGTGCTGATCAAGCTGGTGTTCTTCCCGCTGTCGGCGGCTAGCTACAAGTCCATGGGCAAGATGAAGGACCTGCAGCCCCGCATGACCGCGATGCGCGAGCGCCACAAGGGCGATCCGCAGAAGATGAACCAGGAGATGATGGCGCTGTACCGCACMGAGAAGGTCAACCCGCTGGGCGGCTGCCTGCCCATCGTGATCCAGATCCCGGTGTTCATTGCGCTGTACTGGGTGCTGCTGTCGTCGGTGGAAATGCGCGGTGCGCCTTGGCTGGGCTGGATCCATGACCTGTCGGTGCCGGATCCGTTCTACATCCTGCCGGTGCTGATGGCCGTGTCGATGTTCGTGCAGACCAAGCTGAACCCGACCCCGCCGGACCCCGTGCAGGCCAAGGTCATGATGATCATGCCGCTGGTGTTCTCGTTCATGTTCTTCTTCTTCCCGGCTGGCCTGGTGATGTACTGGGTCACCAACAACGTCTTGTCGATCGCGCAGCAATGGCAGATCAACCGGATGCTTGGCAAGAGCAAGGCGAAGACCGCCGCGGTGGCCAAGGGCTGACGTTGAGACCGGGCCGGCGGGTGGCAAACCCGCGCCGGCCCGGCACATGCATCAAAGAGGTCGCTCAAGGCGTCAATGGCGGCCTCACTGAAATCCCCCGCAAGTTTCGGCTTGCGGGGGATTTTGCTTTTCCGGAGCGTGCTTCGCCAGGTGGCGTTGCCGTGGCAGCAAGACACCATGCAGAAGGTTTGCCAAATTTTGCCAAACTCGCTAGCATGAACGCATGAGCACAATGAATATCTCTCTGCCTGACACGCTCAAGGCCTTTGTCGATGAGCAGGTCAACCAACGCGGCTACGGCACCAGCAGCGAGTACGTGCGCGAGCTGATCCGCAAGGATCAGGATCGCCAGCACCTTCGCGGCCTGCTATTGGCGGGTGCCGATTCGGCGCCGACTGCGCCGGTGGATAGCGACTACTTCGACGCCCTGCGAGCGCGGGTGCGCAACGCTCGGGGATGAGGGCCAAGCCTGTCGTCCCGAGAGCGCTTGCCAGGCGTGATATCGAGGAATCGGTCAACTACTATCTGAACGAAGACGCTGAGCAGGCAGCACTTGGATTCATTGACGCGCTGGAGCAGGCCTACGTGCACATTGGCAAGTATCCAGCCGCCGGCTCGCCCCGCTACGCACACGAGCTTGATCTTCCGGGCCTACGCACCTGGCCACTGGCGCGCTACCCGCACATCGTGTTCTACGTTGAGCGCGACAACCACATTGATGTCTGGCGCGTCCTGCATGGCATGCGAGACATCCCCGCCTGGCTGCGTGACAGCGACGAGGTTTCCCGATAACGCTTGCGCAGGCACGGCCAGGCGCAAGGCGGTAGGCCACCGTCGCGACCCCATCGGACCGTCTCCTCAATCCAGCCGCTTGCCCGCTGTCTCCCGCACCATTGCCAGTCCCGCCAGCGACGCTATCCCGCAGCCGATCACATACAAGGCCGGCGCGTTGCGGTTGCCGGTGAAATCGATCAGCCAGGTCGCCAGGAACTGCGCAAACCCGCCGAACACCAGCACGCCGATGCAGTAGACCACCGACAGTCCCGTGGCGCGAATCCGGCGGGGAAAGAGCTCCGTCAGCAGCACCACCGACGGCACCGAGTTAAAGACCAGCATCAGCGCCAGCACGGCCACCGCGGCCAGCAGCACCTCGAGCGTGGGGTGCGCGTTGATCAGCAGGAAGGCCGGGTAGATCAGCAGCAACATCGCCACGCGCGACCACAGGATGGCAGGCTTGCGCCCGACGCGGTCCGACAGGCGGCCAGCATAGGCGCACAACGCCACCTGCACCAGCGCGGCGAGGCAACCGGCGCCCATGCCGACCGACAGCGGCAGCTTGAGCACCGTTGCGGCGTAGCTGGCCATGTAGTGCAGCACGATGTAGTTGGCGGAAGTACCGCCGATGGTGATCAGCACGCCGGCCACCACCGCGCGGCCGTGGCCGACGAACACCTCCGACAGGCCCGCGCGCTCGCTGGTGGCGCCGTGTGCGCCCGCCGTGGCGGACTCGCCGGTCTCATCCAGATGCCGCCGGATATAGAGGCCAACCGGTATCACCAGGATGCCGAGCACGAAGGGCAGGCGCCAGCCCCAGCTCTCCAGCGCGGCGGGTGGCAGCGCATTGGTCAGCACCAGGCCGACCAGCGAGCCGAGCAGCACGCTCACGCCCTGGCTGAACAATTGCCAGCTGCCGAAGTAGCCGCGCGAGTTGTCATCGGCGTACTCCATCAGCAGCGCGGTGGATGCGCCCATCTCGCCACCGATGGCAAAACCCTGCACCAGCCGCGCCAGCACGATCAGCGCCGGCGCGAACAGGCCCGCCTGGGCATAGGTGGGCGCCACCACGAACAGCGCGGAGCCCAGCCCCATCATCCACAGCGTCAGCGTCATGGCCGGCTTGCGGCCAACGCGGTCGGCGTACAGGCCGATCAGCACGCCACCCAGCGGCCGCGCCACAAAGCCCACGCCAAACGTCGCCAGCGACAGCATCAGCTGCCCGAGCGCACCCTGCACCGGGAAGTACAGCCGGCCGATCATCACGGCAAAGAAGCTGTAGACGGTGAAGTCGTAAAACTCGAGCCCGTTGCCGATGGTGATGGCGGCGATTGCGCGGCGCGTGGGCGCGGGCAGGGCGGGCGCGGCGGCAAGCGCCTGCGCCGGTGCGGTGGTGGACATGGTCCGGTCTCCTTGAATCGCTAATCGTTTTTGCTTGTTTTTGCTTATTGCCGGGCATCCGCCCGGTCATGCCCGTGGGCGGCGCGGCTCAGGCCAGGTAGCGCTCGGCCAGCTTGACCCAGTAGGTGGCGCCCAGCGGCAGGCAGGCGTCGTTGAAGTCGTAGCCGGGGTTGTGCACCATGCAGCCGCCTTCGCCATCGCCGTTGCCGATGATCAGGTAGCAGCCGGGGCGCCGCTCCAGCAGGAAGGCGAAGTCCTCGCTGCCGGTGAGCGGCACCATGTTGTCGATCAGGCTTTCGTCGCCCAGCCATTGGCGCGCCACTTCACGGGCCAGTTCCGTTTCGGCGGGATGGTTGACCAGCACCGGATAGCGGCGGTTGTAATCGACCTCGGCGCGCGCGCCGAAGCTCTCTGCCTGCGCGTGCGCCAGCGCGGTGATGCGGGTCTGGAGCAGGTCGCGCACCTCGGCCTTGAGCGCGCGCACGGACAGCCGCATCTCGGCGGTGTCGGGAATCACGTTGGGTGCATTGCCGGCCTGGATGGCGCCAACCGTGACGATGGCCATGTCGAGCGGGTTGACGTTGCGGGCCACCACGCTTTGCAGCGCCATCACCATGGAGGCGCACACCACCACCGGATCGATCGCCTTGTGTGGCATCGCGCCGTGGCCACCGCGCCCGCTCACGCGGATGGTGACGGTGTCGGACGAGGCCATGAAGGGCCCGGACAGGAAACCGAACTTGCCGACCGGATGGCCGGGCATGTTGTGCAAGGCGAACACGGCGTCGCAGGGGAACAGCGTGAACAGGCCGTCGTTCATCATTTCGCGGGCGCCGCCCATGCCTTCCTCGGCGGGCTGGAAGATCAGGTGCAGCGTGCCTTTGAAGGGCTTGTGCTCGGCCAGGTACCTGGCGGCGGTGAGCAGGGTGGCGGTATGGCCGTCGTGCCCGCAGGCGTGCATCTTGCCGTCGAGCTTGCTGGCGTAGGGCAGGCCGGTGGCTTCCTGGATCGGCAGCGCATCCATGTCGGCGCGCAGGCCCAGCGCGCGGCCCTCGCCGTTGCGCAGCGTGCCGACCACGCCGGTGCCGCCCAGGCCGCGGTGCACCGCGTAGCCCCAGGCCTGCAGGCACTCCGCCACGAGGTCGCTGGTGACGAACTCCTCGAAGCCGAGCTCCGGATGCGAATGGATGCGGTGGCGCAAGGCCACCATCTCGGCTTCGATGACCCGGATGCCTGGCAATACAGGGGATTGGGTCGATTGGGTGGTCTGCAGCATGACGGTCTCCTTGTGGGTGCCGGGTGGCGCAAGCCATGCCGGCGGCGCCCCCTTGGAACAGGAGCCGATCATAGGCAGCGTCCAACTGCCGCGGGAAGCCGCAATCTTGTTATCCTGACAACCATTGGTTGTCTCTTTGGCCGACCCACGCCGCCGCCTACTTCGCGCGATCCATGAAACTCCATCAATTGCAGGCCTTGGTTGCCGTTGCCGACGCCGGCAGCATCCGTGCCGCCGCGCGCCTGCTGGGCCACTCCCAGGCGGCGGTGACCAAGGCGCTGCGCGAACTGGAAGCGGAGCAGCGCCTGGCACTGCTGCTGCGCACCGCGGGCGGCGTTGGCTTCACGGAGACGGGGCACCGGCTGCTGGGCCACGCCCGCCTGGTGGTGGGCCAGCTTGACCGCGCCAACGCGGAACTGGCGGAGCTACGCGGCGAGGTGGGCGGGCGGCTGTCGATCGGCGTCACGCCCTGGGTCATGCTGACGTTCCTGTCCGAGGCGATACTGCATTTCCGGGAGCGCATGCCGGGGGTGCAGCTTGAGGTGTTCGAGGGCCTGACGGCGGTGGCGCTGCCGCGCCTGCGCGAGGGCCTGCTCGATTTTGTGGTGGGCCCGTTCACGCCAACCATGTCGGGCCAGGAGTTCGACTGCGAGCTCCTGCTCGCCTACGACTCCCGCGTGGTGGCCAGGCGCGGCCACCCCTGCGCTGGCAAGACCTCGCTGCATCAGCTGCTGGACCAGGACTGGGTAGTGAACTACACGCCCGCCACTTATCCCGCGATGATGCAGAACCTGTTCTGGCAACACGGCGCCGACATCGAACCGCGCCATCTGCATCGCGCCCATTCCACCTCGTTGCTGCTGGAAATGGTGCGGCATGCGGGCATGATCACCTATTGCCCGCGGCCGCTGATGTTCACCGATGCGCTGCGCGGCTGGGTGCAGGCGGTGCCGGTGGCCGAGCGCTTCGAATCGAGCCAGCTCGGCATCATCGCGCGCCGCAGCGCGATGCGTGGCGCGGCCGCGCAGTGCTTCGTGGATGGCCTGCGGGCAGTGATCCGGCGACGCGCCCGTTCCGCCGCCCCGGCGGACCGGGAGTTGTTCGATCTGCTGACGCTGTTGTTCTGAGCCGCCTCGAGGTTGCGACCGGACGCCGTCTCAGGCCAGGTCGAGCACGCTCATGGTGGCGTTGAAGCGGCTGACCAGCACCGCCTCGCCGTGCACGCTGGCGAAGACATCGGCCTCCACCACGATGATCGTGCGGCCGGATTTCAATACGTCGGCGCGGCAGGTCAGGCGATCGCTGCGGGCGGCGCGCAGCAGGTTGATCTTGAATTCGGCGGTGACCACATGGCGCCCGGCGTCGAGCATGGTGCTGGCGGCGGCACCGGCGGTGTGGTCGGCGATGGTAGCTTGCACGCCGGCATGCACGATGCCGCCATGCTGCAGGTGGCGGGGCGTGACCAGCAGTTCGCTCTCGCACCAGCCCGGCCCGCAATCCACCAGCCGGATGCCTACGTCCGCGACAAAGGCAGCCTGGCGAAAGCCGGCCTCGATGGTGTCGCGCAGCAAAAGCCGCTCTTGTTCGGTGGACATGGCGCTGCTCCTCGCACGGGTGGTGATCGGGTACGGCCTTGTGATGGCAGGCCGGCTGGCGTTGCCAGCACGCATTGCAACCCGAAGCGCGCAGGCTGTCAATGGAGTGCGGCGCAACCGGCACAATCGCCTACACTGGCCTACACTGATTAGACGTGCCCTGAAACGTGCCGCGAAACGTGCCCTGAAGCTGGCCTCCGCAAGATCAGGCTGTTCCGGTAGATACGCCTACGCCGATACGCCATGCGCGCCGCCAATCTTCCCCTGCAGTTGCATCCTCGCATGCGCGCCATCGATGCCTTCATCGTGCTCGGCGATGCGGGCCTGGTGGCGGTTGCCGATCAGCTGGATGCCCTGCACCGGCGCGACCATCCCGACGATGTGCATGCGTTGCGTGTGGCGGTGCGGCATCTGCGCGCCGTGTGCTGGGCATTTGCCCCGGCCTTGCCCAAGGCCATCCGCGCGCGCTGGGATGATTGCCTGCGCAAGCTGGCGCAGGCCGCCAGCGATGTGCGCGACTGGGACGTGTTCATCAGCCAGACCTTGAGCCCCGCGCTGGACTTGCAGCCTGAGGATCCGGTGCTGCTGGCGGTACATGACACCGCGATCACGCGCCGCCACTACGCACGCGCCACCATGCTGGCGCAACTCACCGAACACCAGCACTGGCCACTGCCCGTGCTGCACCGCGACCTCACGCACCTGGGCGATGGCGGCGCGCAACGGGCGGGCGCCGCCGCGCAGGACCGGCTGGCGGCGTTCGCGCGCCGGCGGGTGCGCCGCGCGTGCAAGCGCGTGAAGTCGCTGGCGCACGCAGCGCGCTCGCAAGACCTGGCGCGCGTGCATCGCTTTCGCATTGGCAGCAAGCGGCTGCGCTATGTGATCGAGGCCCTGAAGCCGGTACTGGCCAAGCGCTATGCCAAGCGCCTGCACCGCAAGCTGGTGAAGCGCCAAGGCAGCCTGGGTGACCTGATCGACGGCGTGGTGGCACGCCGCCTGATGATGGAGTGCCTGAACATGCCCGCGGCGGATGCGGCGCATGCGCCGGGTGCCACGGTTGCGCCGGATCGATCTGCGACAATATCGCCATGACTGCCACGACTGCCATGACCGCAACCCACTCCCTCCAGCCTCGTTCCGCTCGCACCACGCCCATCGCCGCCATTGCTACCGCACCCGGGCGCGGCGGCATCGGCGTGGTGCGCGTGTCCGGCCCCGACGTGAGCGCGATTGCGCAGGCCGTGTGTGGCCAGGCGCTGAAAGCCCGCCACGCCACCTACCTGCCGTTCCTGGATGCGCACGGCAAGGCGATCGACCACGGCCTGGCGCTGTACTTCCCCGCGCCGCACTCGTACACCGGCGAGGAAGTGCTGGAGCTGCAGGGCCACGGCGGCCCGGTGGTGATGCAGATGCTGCTGGCGCGCTGCCTGGACGCCGGCCGCGAGATGGGCCTGCGCCTGGCCGAGCCCGGCGAGTTCACGCGCCGCGCCTTTCTGAATGACAAGCTCGACCTGGCCCAGGCGGAAGCCGTGGCCGACCTGATCGAGGCCAGCACCGAAGCCGCCGCGCGCTCGGCCGCGCGCTCCATGGAAGGTGTGTTCTCCGACGCCATCCGCGCGCTGGTGGAACAGGTGATCCACCTGCGCATGCTGGTGGAAGCCACGCTGGATTTCCCCGAGGAAGAGATCGACTTCCTCGAAGCCTCCAACGCGCGCGGCCAGCTGGCCGATATCCGTGATGCGCTGGCCGGCGTGCTGGCGCAGGCCAAGCAAGGCTCGCTGCTGCGCGAAGGCTTGTCGGTGGTGCTGGCGGGCCAGCCCAATGTGGGCAAATCGTCGCTGCTCAACGCGCTGGCCGGCGCGGAACTCGCCATCGTCACGCCGATTCCCGGCACCACGCGCGACCGCGTGCGCGAGACCATCCAGATCGAAGGCATCCCGCTGCATATCATCGACACCGCCGGCCTGCGCGAAGACGCCACCGACGAAGTCGAGCGCATCGGCATCGAGCGCACCTGGGACGCCGTGGGCCGCGCCGACCTGGTGTTGCACCTGGTGGACGCGGCCGACTACGTGGAACACGGCTTGTCGGAGATCGACGACGCCATCGACGACCGCCTCTCCGGCCACCTGCCGCCGGGCTCGCCGATCCTGCGCGTGGTCAACAAGATCGACCTGGCGCCCAAGGTAGGCGAGCACCACTTCGGCGCGGATCGCCCGCACGTGGTGGCCGCCATCGGCCCGAACCCGGCCGAGGTATGGATCTCCGCGCGCACCGGCGCCGGCATCGACCTGCTGCGCAGCCAGTTGTTGCGGCTGGTGGGTTGGCAATCGGGCAACGAAGGCACCTTCCTCGCGCGCGAGCGGCACCTCACCGCGCTGCGCAACGCGCAATCGCACCTGGACCTGGCMGAAGAGCGCGCGGCGCAAGAGGCGCAGGCGCTGGACCTGTTCGCCGAAGAACTGCGCCTGGCGCAGGACCATCTCAACAGCATCACCGGCGAGTTCAGCAGTGACGATCTGCTGGGGACGATTTTTACGCGGTTTTGTATTGGCAAGTAGGCCTTTGCCCATGGTTTCCCAAGGTTGCCCACCGACTCCCCTAGAGGCCAGTAAAATCAATGAAGAATCGCCCACGGATGCCCAAGCACGCCCATCGACTGCCACAAGTTTTTAGTACACACTAAAGTACACATCCGACACCCCCTCAAACCTTGTGTACTAAAAATGCCGCGCACCGCCACACCCCTTAACGACACACGCATCAAAGCGCTCAAGCCCGCCTCCGCGCGCCGCTTCGTTTCTGACGGGGGTGGCCTCGTGCTTGAAATCATGCCGTCGGGGTCCAAGATATGGCGCTTTCGTTACTCCTTGCATGGGAAGCAGCAACCTTTGCTGACCATCGGCGATTACCCGGCGGTGGGCCTCATGGCCGCGCGGGAGCGTGCGCGCAAGTATGTGGAGATCGTGGCGCAGGGCGTTTCCCCCGTCGCCGATGCAAGGCAAGACCGGGGTGCCGTCAAAGTGGTGGATACGCTCAGCGAGTTCTCCGAGATCTGGCTCGCGGCAGAGATAGACACCAAGTCTGAGAGCTACCGTCGCACGACCCGTCGCGCCATGGAAAAGGATGTGCTTCCCGCGATAGGCAACAAGCGCCTGGCGGACGTGACGCCGGGCGACGTGCTTGCCATCTGCGACCGCATCAAGGGCCGTGGGGCGCCTAAGATGGCACTCACCACCAGAAATGCCGTCAAGCGCCTGTACGAGTACGCCATTGCGCRGCAGATGGCCACGACCAATCCAGCGCTCTCGCTGGCAGCTCGTTTCATCGCGACCCAGGAAAGCCGCACGCGTGTGCTGTCGCCTGCTGAGATCGGGACGATGTTGCGTGCCGTCTACGCCTCAGACATCCGCCGGCCGCTAAAGCTGGCGCTGCACCTCCTGGTGCTGACGATGGTACGCAAGTCCGAGTTGATTGAAGCGAAGTGGGAACAATTCGATTTGGAGGGTCCGGTATGGCGCATCCCCGGCGGCTCCATGAAGATGGGAAAGGAACATTGGGTCTATCTGTCCAGGCAGGCAGTGGAGATCCTGCGAGAGCTGCGCACGATCGGCGGAAGCGTCTACGTGTTCCCATCGTCACGCGGACGCTTGGAAGCCCCGATAGCGAAGCCCACGCTCAATACCGCCGTGAAGTCCTTGGGACTCGAGATGGAGCACTTTGTTTTGCACGACTTCCGGCGCACGGCATCCACCCACCTGCATGAAATGGGGCTACCTTCCGACGCCATCGAGAAGGCGCTTGCGCATGAAATCAAGGGCATCAAGGGTGTGTATAACCGGGCTGAGTATGCCGGCGAGCGCAAACGCATCCTTCAGCTCTGGGCTGATTTCGTGGAGACACAGATTGAGGAAGGCCGAAAAATCGTCGTTGGCAACTTTGGACAGGCGGCCTGACGCGTGTGGAGATACGCGGTACCCGCTGGGTTTGTACAGAGTGACGCCACTGATCAACGGTGCACACCAAACGGGTTGCGGGCCATTTCGCAAAGTGATGCAGTTTCAAGGGGGCGCGCGCAGATTGATCGTCACCATACGGCCGCCTGAGGCGCTTGCAATCCATAAAGCTGGCGCTTATCATCAACATCACATTTCGCCTCGAAGAGGCATCGACATCGCTGTGAAGTTAGGCAGCCATCCCTAGAAATTCCCGCCCTGCTATAGGGCCGGGCTGCGCAGACGTGATACGTCTCGCCTTCAATGCGCGCGTGGTAGCTCCGCTATCGAGTCCGTATTGCTTCAGCCATTCCCAGCCAGCACTTCCCCCAGTTTCCCGCGCCACTCTCATTTCGGCCCGCAGCCACACTTCCACCAAGCAGCCGTTCGCTACCCGTTTCATGCGCCGGTTCGCCTCCCATCTCGACGCCACACCCTTCCTCGTAATTTGCTCTCCGCTTGGAGGCCAGCAGTTTCGCGGCTACGGGTTTGGCGCCCCGTGTCGATCGACAAAGGGTGCAATCCAGAGCATGAGAAGGTACCAGTAAAGGTGGGGTTAGGCGGCGGCCCCAAATTCATGCGCCAAATTGCACCCTTTCGTCTGGCGGGGTCGTGGATAACTCTTCCGCTCTCTGCGAAGTTATCCACCGATGGGGCAGCGGGTACGTCCCCATCAGCCTGGATGACGCAGAGCTTTCAGCATGTGTGCGTGCTTTGCCGGCGGAGTATCGCCGATATAACGGAGATCCAGCGTGGGACCTCGAATGAAGGAGGGCATGATGGGGCAGTTGATCTTGATCCTCGCGAGCTCTTGCACGATTGTGGCAGTGGGTTTGTCCGTAGCCGGTGCCTGGCAGCGTGCCGGCCTTCCGCTCGAGCGAGCCCTGTTCGCCGCCATTGCCGTGTTGCTTACCGTGTCTGCCCACGTGCTGCCGGCTCTGTGCCGGGGTGGGTCGGGCGGGGCAGTTCGGGCTGGCTGGGTGCTATGGGGCGCCTGCCTGATCTCCGTGTGTTCGGGGCACTTGGCATTCTTCACCGCGGCCGAGCGCCATGCTGGGGCATTGCGGGTTGCCGATCTGCCACCAGTGTCGACCTTCGACCGTACGGCAGGCATCGTTGCGCGCCCGTTGACGCAGGTGGCAGCCGATCGTGCCCGGGTGACGGCGGACGCCGAGCGCCTGCGGGTGGTGGTCACGCGATGTCCTGACTGCCTGGCACAGCGAGCCCGCCTGCTGGGTTTGGAGGGTCAAGCGGCTGCGCTGAAGACGGAGGAGGACGAAGCCAGGCGCCGCATAGCGCTCCAGTCCGAGACCGTTGCCGCAACAGTTCTGCAACGGGCGGCAGAGAGCACCGCGGCAGTTGATCCCGTCGCCAGCCGGGTAGCGGCGCTGGTCGGGCTGACCCCGGACGCCATCGCACTCGCCCTTGCCGGGCTCAGTGCAGCCACGTTGGAACTCGTTGGGGGCCTGCTGTGGTGGCGGTACCGAGCAGTCACCGCCTACAGTAACGCCCCAGTCACGGTACCGGAGGCATCGATAGTACCGGTACCGGAGACACCAGACACGCCCACCGTGGCGCCGCCGGCGCATGAACCCAACGCCTTGGCTGATGCCGTACGCCGCGGGGAGCTGCGGCCCACCGTTGCTGGGATCCGGAAGTTTCTCGGCTGTTCCCAGACACGGGCCACTGAGGTGCGGCGGCGACTCCTGGCCGAGCTGGCCGGCACAGCGGGCGGCGCGCGCTAAATGTGTCTCGCGAACACATTGGCAGGGTATTCAGCCATTGCTACCTCTCTAGTGAGTCCTAGCATCACCGAAGCAGCACAACGAATCATCGAATTGACCCAGCCAAGCTTGGCGAATTGGAGCGAAAAATGAACAGCGTCACCAGCATTGAACAGAAGGCAGGCACGGCACCGGCAGTGGCGCCCAAGAGACAACTCCTTTACCGCGTCCGTGAGGTTATGGACATGCTCAGCATCTCCAAGGCGACCGTCTACCGCATGGTGGCCGCTGGCACACTTCGCCTCGTAAAGATCGGCCCACGCTCGAGCGGCATCACGGCAGAGAGCATCGAGGCGCTCCTGCAGGGGTCGAAAGGCTAGCAGAAAGAATGCGAACGACTTTGTAGCTAACGAGCGGGGACGCGCTGTACGCATCTGGGCGTCGCTCACGGCGGGCCGTCCCGCCGGGTGGGCCCATTACGCAGCAAGGGAGCGCGAGAAGTTCAGTGGCCCCAGCCCACCCCCGCTGCATCGAGCGGCGCAGTGCCAGATTGGACCAGAGGTCGAGAATGACTAAACGCAAATCCCTAGCGCCACCTGGCGCGCTGCCGGCCGCCGTTGTCTCGTGGCTCGACGAATTTCAGCGCCGCGGTGCACGCCATGATCGCGCGCAACGCTTCATCGACTACTGGATGAGGGATTCAGCGGGCGTCGGGGAACTTGAGCGCGCCTGGTCGAAGATTGAGCGAGCGGCGCTCAGCGACGACGCACTAGTCAGCCTGTTCTCGAGTATTCCAGATGCGCCGCGCGCTGAACCATATCCCGGAATCCTGGGTCGTCGAAACGTTGACGCGGGGGAGGAAAGGCGCCGCAACAAAGCCAGCCGCAAGCGTATTGCGGAATTGCGGCCTTCACTCAGCTATGAAGCCTTGCAGAGGTATGCGGCTGATGCGGMCGCCTCCGGCCTAGAGGCGGTTCAGGCGTACCGGGATCTCGCCAAGCAAGTTCGCGAGCTGCAGACGGGCCTCAGTGCACTTGATCGGGTGCTCGAGCTGATAGACCCGACTGCGAAGGTCGAGACTGCGCACTATGCCTCTCCAGATCTGGCCCAGAAAGTCTACCGGCGCGAAGTTGCCAACCTCAATCGTTTCCTCGACACACCGCAGCATGCCGCCCTGTCATTCATCGCCGCAGTGAACTGTCCGGATCATCCTGTCCATCGAAATACGCTCTCGAAAATCTGGAGTCGCAGCGGGGACAACGGCTGAATTTCTCGTTAGGGGTTTGTCCCCGCTGCGCGCCTTAATTTCGCGCCAAATGTCTAAGCTGTGCTCAGGCTGCTTCATACGCAACTATTTGAATTGTGTGAAGCCCTGACGCCCCTTCTGTTGCAGCCTGCGTCAGCTCTTCGTATGGAGGCTAACCCATGGCTCGCTGCCCCACCCCAAGCGGCATCCCGCGGACGCTCGCACAGTTTGGCTCCCTTCCAGACGAAGCGTACGTAGACACCTCGACGGTCGGGGCATTGCTCGACATGTCGCGCGCGACGATCGCACGTCGCGTCCAGGCGGGAGATCTCCCGGAGCCGAAGCGGTTCGGACGCACCCCACGATTCAACGTCGGGGCGCTTCGCCGCGCGCTGGGGGCAAAAACATCGTGAGTTGGAAACTCCGCTTCGCCCACCTCCTAGGCCTGTCCGCCCCCAAGTGGGACAGGCGCAAGGAGAAAGACGCCCCTGCTGAAATTTCGCGGACTCGCGGAGCAGTCGCCGAAAAAAAATCCCGGCCGCCCACGACTCAACAAGTCGCGCGGAAGGCAACTACGCCACCCAGTACGAGGCAATCTGCTAGGGCACCTGCCTTACGGCCTGGAAGAGATCCGTACTCTTACCTTGGCCGGCTCAGCACTTCCGAAGTGGCGGCTCTTCAGCGAGCCTGCAGCGAAGGATCAATCGACGCAACCCCTTACCACCAGAGGTTCATATGACGAATCGCAAGACCGAAGTGCCCAGAGCCGCGAAGGCGGCCGATCCGGCGCCGTACGTGCTCTCCTCCGAACTGCAGGCCACGATCAAGGCTGTCCACGACTCGTTGGCGCGCCGCAAGACGCTGGACGAAGCCACGAATGCGGCCCCGGCACAAATCGCGGAGCTCGAGCAGGAAGCCAACCGCCYGCGCGGCGAAATTGCGAGCCGGGAGGCGGACATCGTCTGGTGCGCTGACACCGAGGTGCCGGCAGCGGAGGGGGCCATTAAGAAACTGTCCGATGAACTAATCGCCAAGGAAACGGAGTTGCGTCGCGCCAGGGCACGGCTTGACGCTCTGGAGGCTCGCGCGCCAGAACTCGACGCAGCAGTCGATCAAGCGGGCTACATGCTCAATCTCGAAGTCGGCATGCAGGGGGAAATCTTCAGGGCTCGTATCAGCGAAGAATTGCGGGAGGCGGTAAAGCCGTTGCTGCCCATCATGGAAAAGGCACGAGCGATGGGCTCTCTGTTCAACGACTACTTTTCGGCCGCCTACTTGCCCGACCCGGAAGGATTCATCCTGGGACTCCGCGGCATCGGCGCCGCTTCCAGTAATGTAGGCGTCAACCTGCTGAACGGCGTATCGAACGTGCCCAACCCTATCACGGAGGTAATGGCGCCGGTCAATGTCGCATTGAACGCTCTCCGTGCGCATCGGGCCTATGTGCCGCTAGCGAAGCGGCCGAAGCCCTATGTCCGAAAAGGCGCATGGGATGGCCCAGGTGGGCGAACCGAGCGGCCGCTAGAAGTGGAGGAGCCGCCCGCTCCGCGCAAGACCATGGAGGAAGCGTTGAAAGAGCCGTACACCATCAAGGGCGACTCAAGCGGCATTCGGACATGGAAGGAAGCGCAGCGCCAGGCCGCCGAAATGGATATTGGACGCGCCATGATGGCCGCCGCAGATTCGGCCGACCACTAACTCACCGGGAGAGAACATGGTTGACGACGAGTTCCCAGACGAGGCATTGCTCGTCATTCCTGATCGGTCTCTGGCGTTGAAAGGCTGGAAGCAGATCCGCATTACCCGCGGCATTGAACGCCTGCCTTCGGACTTCAGCATCAGTATGACCGAGCGGTTCATTGATGGCGACGTGGTAGCTGTCAACCCACAGGACCCATTCCAACTGATGCTTGGCGGTCAAGTGGTGATGACTGGCTATGTGGACACGGTGACGGCGCAATTGGATGCGCAGTCCCATACAGTCGCCGTGGCAGGTCGTAGCAAGTGTTCCGACCTGGTGGATTGTTCCGCGGAATGGCCGGGCATGCAGATCGTCAACAGCAATATCCAGAGGATCGCCGAGCAGCTTGCTGTGCCGTACAAGGGCTTGAGCGTCGTATGTGATGCCACGGATTTGCCCATAGTGGCGCAGCTGAACATTTTGTTTGGAGAGACGCCGTTTTCGATTCTGGAGCGTGTCTCTCGGTATAGCGCGGTGCTCGTCTACGATAACCCAGAAGGCAATTTGGTCATCACGCGGGGGAGCGATCGCGTAGCGGCTGGCGGCTTCGAGGAGGGTGTGAATGTGGAGACCGTGAAGAGCTCCTTCTCCGCGCTTGACCGTTTCTCGGAGTATCTAGCCGTGCAACAGTCCCTAGACACGTTCGGGGATATGTCCGGCGGCAGCCTCAACACCATCATACGGATCGGTGACGCCCACGTACGACGACGCCGCCAACGCGCGATTGTTGCGGAGAACGTCAGTTCGGTCGGCATCGACGTGACGTTCCGTCGCACTATCTGGGAGATGAACCGCAGATCTGCCCGCAGCGCGGTAATCCACATCACTACCGACTCATGGCGGGATTCCGCAGGTGATCTGTGGGAGCCGAACACTCTCGTTCAGGTTAAGTTGCCGACGGTGAAGATGGAGGACGCTACATTGATGATTGGCGAGGTGACATACCGCCTGGATGAGAGCGGAACTCATGCTGACCTCGTTCTAATGGCGCCGGACGCGTTCCAGCCCGAGCCCTTTGTGCTCCAACTGCCGAACGCGGATGTCACAACTACTGACGTATCGGGGGTGAAGTGACATGTCGAAGAATCTCCCTTTCCTTGCTCAGCGGCTTCTCGACGCACCGCTGACAGTTGAATAACCGGAGCGCAATGGAATGAACCTCGTCAACGACGCCACCCTACTGATTGGCAGTTACACGGAACGGCAGCATTCGCCGACATCCGGTGTCGTACACCACTCGCAAACGGAGCCACTCGCCCTTTCTGGCTGGACCAGCCTGCGAGTCACGGCCGGCATCGAGCGCATGCCGCGGGACTTCGAGCTGGAGATGACGGAGCTCGCTGCTAACCCGAATGAAATGCTGGTGAAGCCGGGCGACTCCTGCATCCTGCTCCTCGCGGGCAAGCCTGTTTTGACTGGCTACGTGGATGTGGTCGCGCCCAGCATCTCCCCCAGTGGTCACAGCATCCGGGTCGTGGGTCGCGGAAAATGCGCAGACCTGGTTGATTGTTCGGCGCAGTGGCCAGGCGGGCAAATCCCAAATAGCACGGTGCTGGAGATTGCCACACGCCTGGCTGATGTCTACGGCATCGCCGTCAGTTCCTCGATTGATAAAGCAAAGCTGCCGACCATCCCGCAGTTCAATTTGAACCTGGGAGAAAGCCCATTCGAAATCATCGAGCGGATCGCCAGGTTTAGCGCGGTCCTCTGTTACGAGGACGAGAACGGAAACCTGCAGTTGTCCCGGGCCGGCACGAAAACGATGGAGAGTGGTATTGAGGAAGGCATCAATATGGAAGCGGCCTCGGTCAGCTTTTCGATGCACGAGCGGTACTCCGAATTGATGGCGGTCATGATGTCCACCCAGAATTTCGGGGATTTGAACGCCACAGAGATGCCCGTGTTCACCGCTAGAGACCCCAACGTTACGCGCCACCGTCGCCGCATCATCATTTCCGAGGCCGGGCAGYTCGGCTGGGAGGTCGCTGGCCAGAGGGTGCAATGGGAGGTTGCACGCCGCGCCGGCAAGTCGAGGGTTGTACAGGTCGCAGTCGATAACTGGACAGACGTGAATGGCCAGCTCTGGCAGCCCAATAGTCTGATTTGCATCTCGATCCCGTCATTGAAGATTGAGAACGAGCAAATGCTCATCTCGGCTGTGACGTTCCACCTCAGTGAAGCTGGGACGCACGCGGACCTTGTACTGATGCCCCCGGAAGCATTCTTGCCCGAGCCGATCCTGATCCAGAAGCTATTCCCTGAACTGACTACGCCGGCGCAAACACAATGATCGAACCACAGTACTACCCAGCAATCTACGTGTGCGACTTCGCAACCGCGCAGGCGGCGCTGAGAAGCCTGGGCGTTACCGGCGATGAGGCCGACTTTGTAGCCTCAGGCGTCACCGATGACGGTACGACGCCGCATGTAGTCGAGTGCGTCCTGACCGATAAGGCCGGGGATATGTCCCGGTCCGCAATCGTCCTGCTGAAGCGGCCGAGCGGTTTGATCGGCATGTGGTTCGGGTTGTTTGCGCATCTGCGAGAGACCCCGGGCGACGCCATCGGCTCGCTTGTTGACGAACTGCTTGCCGGCGAGCCCGGCGATCCGCCGACCGTCAATGTGTTCGAGTGGACTCCCCCACAATGCACGTTCCAATGAGGAGATGGGCATGATTGAACTGGACGTTAGGTTCGATACCAAGGGCATCACGGCTTCCCTTGACCGCTTCGTCGCCGACCAGACGAAGGCTATAGCCCGGGCGCTGAACAAGACCGCCGAGCAGGCCCGTACAGAGGCAGTGAAGAACGTTCGGGCGGAGGGCTACAACATCAAGGCATCCGCCATCCGCAAGAGCTTCCGCATCAAGCGGGCGACGAACGGCAACCTGGTGGTACAGCTTATCGCCACTGGCGAGCGTATCGGCCTCATCAGCTATGGCGCCAGGCAGACGAAGAGCGGCGTCAGCGTGCAGGTCAAGAACGGCCGTCAGATCCTGCGACACGCGTTCATCGCGACAACCCGAAGTGGCCATCGAGCCGTGTTCGAACGCACCGGCCTGGCTCGTGTGAAAGGAGCCAAGCAGCGCATCGGGGGCAAGACTGTCCGGGTCAACCTGCCAATCAAGGAGCTGCTCGGGCCGTCTATCCCTCAGTCGCTGGCCAATGACACTGTCGAGAAGGCAATCATGGCGAAGATCCGTGAGAAGTACCCGAAGATCCTCAGCCACGAGCTGGCGTTCCTGGCGGCCAAGAGATGACCGGAGTGACACCCATGGTTGCCCGGGTCCCTCCCTAGCCCTCCCTGTAGTGCGGGAGCGACGACGCGCAGAAAGCGCCCAGCTATGAACGTCCAAACTTGGGTAACAAACTCCAGAAAGGTAACAATAKGGAAAATCTATGACGCTCGTGAAGCAAGCTGAATTCGCGCTCATGTGCGACGTCTCGCGCAAGACGGTTACGAAGTGGAAAGCCGAGGGAAGGCTTGTGCTGCAAGGGAACTTGGTTGATGTCGACGCAACCGAAGAGCGCATGCGCCGCCTTCGCCGCGGTGGCTCGCCCGTGCAAAAAGCGCCGACGAAAGTCGTTACCCAAACTGTTACCCAAGCGGCCAAGGTAACAAAACAGGGTAACAAATCCGTTACCCAAACAGCGCAAGGTAACAACGCGGCCGGCGAGGGTCACAGTTCCGACGCCCAGGTGACTCTGCCCACCGACGAGATCCTGAGGCGACTGAGAGCACTGGATTGGACTCAACGGTTCGACTGGTCTCCTGTGGCAATGAACGAAAGGGCGCGCCTGGCCGCGACATGCATCGGATGGGAAGCTGTCACGTCCCCCCTGCGGGACGATGGCCATTGGGGGCAATTTCAGTTGCGGATCCCAGATCTGATACGCAGCGCGGGGGAACTCAGGTCCGATGGCGTTGCTGCTGGCTTTGGCTTCGAACTTGATCCTTGGGACGTGATCAAGGCTTGCCGGGACGAACTGGAACCGCTGGACGCGGACGAAGGAGCGACGGTGCGACTAGACCTGTTGCACCTCTTGGCGCACCCATTCTCCGACCACGACAAGCAGCGCAATACATGACAGCCAGCCCCAGCGGGCGGTGGGCAGAAACACCCGCATCTTGCCGACGAAATGTAAGCGGGGCCTCTCCTGGCTCAGGCCGGGCCAACCCGCGACGGGCGGCAATCAATCTTCAGTATGACCTGGCGAACTCCGACGCGATGAGCGTTTCCATCGGTCGGGGACAGACTTAGGGTTTAATGTGTGCAGGAGCAGATAACCCTGCGCTCTGCCGAACCCAACCATAACCTGCCCAGATAGATCCCATGACGATAGGAATGCTAGAAGCCCACATGAACGCTGTCGAGAATTCGCTCCTGCAGACAGCGCAAATTCCAGCAAATGCGGGCCACACTTTGCATCGCGGCACGCCACGCGAGAATCTGATTGTCAATTTCCTGACATCCCACCTGAGTGCAAATGTCGCCATCGGATCTGGAGAAGTAATCGATCATCGGTCGAAGCCTCGGGATCCGCGAAATCAATTTGATATTGTCATTTACCGGAACAACTACCCCAAATTGGATTTTGGTGGCGTTAATGKGTTTCTCGTTGAGTCGGTGGTCGCCACTATCGAGGTCAAGTCAGTCCTCGATCAATCGGCCGTCGATCAGGCGGCAACAGCGGCCTCAAGGTTGAAGCAACTCGAGCCACAATATAGCAGGAGCGCGGAATTTGGTTGGATCCCGCCAAAGCCATTGTCCTTCGTCGTTGCATATTCAGGTCCAGCGAACATGAAAACCGTCGTGGGCTGGGAAAGAAATGCAAGAGCCGCTCTAGAGTTACCCGCGGATACATGGACGCCGGAGCAGCGACTCAAGACGGCAGGGCATTGTCTCGACGGTATCGCTGTCTTGGGATCTGGGGCGCACTTCCTATGCAATACACCCTCTTACGGCAGCCATATCGACCCGCGTGCGCGGACGTTTATGTGGGAGGGCGAGAGGGGATCGCTGCTATTCTTTTTTCTTGCATTGCAGCAAGCGTGCATGGGCTTGGAGAAGGCCGACCTGAATACCCGCCCATACCTTGCAGGGCACTCATTTAACGGAACGTTTTTTGACTAGCCCGTAAATCAAACATAGTCCACGAGACTCCCTCGAGCCCAAGCTCTGTTTGATTGCCGATCACGAGTTCTGTATGCACCGCGCAGGCGGATCTGCCCCGATGGGCGCGCTCCATGCTTAGCTGAGACCTACCGGATCTAACCGAGGAGCCTGAGCGTGCAAGATTCAAATCCAGCGGGTCGACCGATGAATGAAGGCGAACTTATCGATCGCCTAGCTGAGGCCATAGCAAAGCGCGTGCAGCCGGCGGTGCCGTTCTCCGTGCAGGTGTGGAGCACAGAGACGATTGCCGCCTACCTGCAGCGGCCGCCCCAAGTGGTTCGCGAGCGAATTGTCTGTCTGCCCGGTTTCCCGGCGCCTATCCGGTTGCCGGTCGCCGCCGGTAGCAAGGCAACAGCACACCCCAGATGGAAGGCTAAGGAAGTGATCGCCCGGACGGAATCCCATCAGGGAGAGACCGTTGGCAGGCGTAAGCGCGTTTAGGTGAGAAGCTGGGCTGGTCGGCTCCTCGACGCCCCCGTGTTCTGGGACGGCATAGTGAGGATTCATCGGTTCCACGGTTGAATCCACAGTTGGGAGTCAACGATAGTTCCTGGTGACACCTGGCCGCTGTAACATGGCCAGCGGCGCTATCGCTTGGCGCCGCATCTGTCCGGATGTTGCCATCATGCCGCCGAAAGCTAAGTCACCAACCGCGCCAGCGTACCGAGCCCCGCCGCAAATTGGGGAGCTCCAGGGGAAAATCCGCGACCTCCAGAACGAGCTATTCGTTACTCGGCACAATCTGTTGTATCTGATGGACCCGCAAAATCTGCTAAGCGGGTATTTTCGCGTGGATGATTTCGACAAGCTGCACGAATGGAGACGCGAAAGGGCTGAGGCGGTAATCAAGGAAGCCTGGGTTCGCCCCGGAGCGGAGATGGGAGATCCACGCTGGCCTCGCGCGCTTTGTCCACTATGCAGGCAGGGCGCCCAAGGCACACGAGATCTCAAAGGCTACGCGGTTCCCGATGGCCTGCGCCGTCATCTACTTGGAGAGCTCAATTCCAGGCAATGCGTAGTGTTCGGGGCGGCCGAAGCAATCGCACGGGATAGCATTGCCGAACAGCGGGAGGGGCGGGGAATCGAGCGCGCCGGTTGCCGAGTTTCCCGATGACCGTCTTGGATGTTACGGGGACGGTCGAAATACGCGCCAGGAGATGCCTAGGATCCTGCCTCTGGCCGACCCCTGCCCCTCAATGCTATGCAACCGTGTCCAAGTGGACTGCACCCACCCCCCTCTTGGGGGTATGGCAGGGGAGAGCACATTGGTATGGTGCAATGCCGATCGCACATCCAAAGGAAAGCCCCTATGCGCAGCCTGAAGTATTTGATTGGCTCGATCGTTACTGCGATAGCATTGCTCGGCTGCACACCCAGCAACGATACGATCGCGAAACAGGTCAGGGAGCTGTTCCAGCAAAAACTCAGTGCTCAAGCCGAGCTCAAAGACTATGGGCTCACAGTCACACAACTGGACGTCATTCACGAAACTGGAAACAAGTACCAGGGAATGGCTAAGGTGATGATGAAAGGCGTATCCCACGACGTGCCAATGGCCATCGTCGCAGACGGAGACAAAGTAATGTATGAAGTCTCGCCTGCAGCACTGGCTTTCGTCGCTCAGGAGGCGATGAAGCAAGCCATGTCAGATGCCCAGGCCCAGATCGATCGAGCAATGGCGGTTGATACCGCGGCCCTGTCTGAGCCGAAGATGCCACTCGAAGTGAAAGATCTCACCGACAAGGTGGACGCGCTGAATGATCTCTGCCGCGGCAGCGCTGGAGACGACACTGTCGGGCAGAAGGCCTGCGACGAACGGGACAAGCTAGGAGCAGTGGCCAAAGAGAACGGGTGGTGCTGGGGCCACAAGGATGACGCCGGATACCAGAGAAAATGGGTTCCCTGCGCGCCAGGCGACGCCTAATCGCAAGTCAGGTATGGGTCCGCCCCGGAGGGTCGTACGTCTGGAGCTAGCCTGCCAATGTGCCTTTGTTCGCAGAAGCAGAATAGCCCCGGGGTAATCACCGAGCACAACCCCTGCCAAACCTCCGTGTAGAATGTTAATGATCTCCATCAACATTTTGGGACAGAACGCTCCATGCGTTACCCTCGCCCGCCGATCACCGAGGCTGTCATTGACCTCCAAGTGGAATTCGGCTCAATGCCGCCTCAGGCAGCGTTTGAGTCCTTTGCCGATAGGGTCAGGGCGGAGCTTCCCTCCACTTTGCCCATCCACTTCTTGGAAATGGGCGCCGAGAAGGAAGCGGATAATGAGTCACATTTTAAGTTTCGAACGGGGCAGACTGTGGTGGGAATTCGTGCTTCCTCACCAACTAACGACCGCGTTCTTCAGATTCAACAGAAGGGCTTCACTTACAGCAGACTGGCTCCATATACTTGTTGGGAAGTGTTCAGTCGGGAAGCGATGGCCTTGTGGGTCGAGTTTGTGGCTGCGCTTCGGCCTCAGAGCGTCACTCGCATTGCGGTTCGATACATTAATCGCATCGTGATTCCGACGGGCAAGATTGAGTTTGCGGATTATTTCAAGGTATATCCCACGATACCGCCAGGCGTACCCCAAGGCGTCACGGGATGCTTCATGCAGTTGGTAATGCCGCAAGAAGATATTGGCGATAGAACGGCTGCGATTCTGAACTTCGCTGCGGAGCCGAATCCTTCACCTAGCGGCCTTTCCTTCCTGCTGGATTTTGATGTCTTCAGAGAGGTTCGGTTGATTCCTGACGCGGGCCCAATCTTAGATATTCTCGGCCGGCTTCGTGCGAGGAAAAACGAACTATTCGAAGCCTGCATTACTGACACTACTAGGGGGCTTTTTCAATGAGCAGCGTTGCGGTCCTGAACCCCGATTTGGGGTCTTTCGTTCGCCGAGGAAGCGGTAGCTCGCAACCAGCCGCATCTGCCATGGCGCAACTGCGCATCGTATGGGATCAGACGAAACACGACCCCAGCGTCTTGGCGTTACACCCGACCAAGCGACGTCTTGATGCATTGAGGCAGTTGGATGCAGACTGGGATGGTTTTGGCAGCGAGAAGCCACAAGCCGACGCAATAAATCGCACTCTTAGCACTCTTCCTGCCCTCTTCACGGACGCAGAAATGCTCGGAGGGTGGGAGCTCCCACACGTCGCGGCCAATGAGAATGGCGAAATAACGCTCGAATGGTGGGAGGGTACCAGGAAGCTCACTCTCTTTGTTAGGGCAGACAGGATCGAATACCTGCGAACCTGGKGCGAAAACATTGAGAATGAAATGGATGACGGCACTCTCGAAGATGGGGACTTCGCCGACCTCTGGGCATGGCTTCGCAATTGAGCGCAGGCGATGACGGCAGACGTTGTAGGTGATGATGAGCTCCTATACCGCAGAGTCCCAAACGATCCCTCTTTTTTCAAGATGGAGGCCGGCAACTTGCGGCTGAGTTCGTCAGCGTTCAACGATAAGGGCCAGAAGCCATCCGTTGACCGTGCGGCTCTGATAGAGAATAACCCTGAGCGCGCCAAGACTAAGCCAAGTCAAGGCGTAGTTGGCCTCGTTACGGTTGAAGTGCGAAGCATTGCGGACGTAATAAAGACCGATGCACGAGGGCAAGTGATAGGCCAACATCAGGTGGACGTACTACCCGACCCGATTCAGGGGAACGCGGCCCACGCTTTGGTTGTTGTTTCGCCCGACTTTGAATCCAAGAGGCCCTTTGATCGCCTTCGAGATAGCTTGGCACGAAAGGCAGAGAGGGGCGGATGGCTAGTCGCGCCCTCGCAAGACCCTTGATTTTGGCCACGGCTCATCGAAAACCCACCCATGCAGTCATGCAGTCATGCGGCCCAAAGGCTGATGTGACGATCTAACAACTAGGTGGCGCGGGCGGATTGGCTGCAATCTMCAATGCAAGCCTTTCCCTAGCATTGAGCACCTGGGCGCCCGAGGGCACGCCTAGTGCAAATTGCAGGCTGTGGATAAGTCTGGGTATCTTAACTTTTAAGTACACAGGTAAGTACACAAACCGCCACAACCCGCATCAATCCCCATTTCCATCAAGCACTTGCAGCATCTCGTTAGCCTCTGTATTGAAGTAACTTGAGTTCCAGAACGGAAGCAAGAAAAATCCAATCAACCGTGAACTGGGCCACGAACGGATGCAGATTACGGCGGTCTACCAGGGCCGCCTGTTTTTCAGACAGKGTTACTTAGGGACGCACCTGGATAGTCAACTGGTCGAGCGCTCTGGCAGTCTGCCGAGTGGGAGTAGAGGCCCTCTCAAATTGGCATTCTATTGCTCCTGCCCTCGGGCTTCCCACATGCCCACGAATCAAGCTTTGCAGTAGGTACGATTTCCCATGCTTGGATAAACTGCCCACTCAACCTGCTCATGACCTCGATAATATTACATCTATCCATTCCTTTGCCCACATCCCCACGATATAAAAAGAAAGGCCTATTATGATAGCGGGAAGATATCCAGCTATCATTCCCACGCAAACCTCAAATATGAAACAAATCAGGGATCCAATGACTTTTTTCAGTTTTTCCAAGGGACTTCCCCAAATAGCCAACAAGACTAAATAATATTCTCGCCGACCAAACAATAAATGTGAATCGCACTCATTGGCATTGGGAATTTTCTGCTTTTTTGCATGGAATCGTCTGTATCGATCTGACGAAATAGGTAGCGTGGGAATCAATGGTGGAACGATGCCGAAGGCGAACTGGAACCATCTCAATGCGCTCCTGGGAAGCCGTGGGCCGCGCCGACCTGGTGCTGCATCTGGTGGACGCGGCCGACTACGTGGAAACAAGTAAGCCGGCTTCGGGCCGGCTTCAGCCCTGCTTCACCGGCATGCAGATCCGCGTCTGCAACTGCGCGGGCGGCATGGTGCGCGGATCGTTCACGTACTGCTCGAACATGGGAAAGTCCGCCGGCACGACCCCGCTGGTCGGCAGCCATTCCGAGAACATCCAGTTGTAGGCCTTGCCCATCTCGTTGTAGGGGCCTGTGTAAGTCAGTATCGCGCAGCGGCCCGCCGGGATTTCGAATCGCTCCAGCTCGTCGCCCAGGTCGGCATCCGGCGCAACCGGCATGCCGGCCAGCGAGCGCAATTGCTCTGCCGGCACCTGTTCGGGATCACTGAAGTACACGCCAAAACCGATGGCGTCCGGGCTGGCAAGGCCCCGGCTGGCCGCCAGCATGAAGACGCGGGTGAACACCGGGCCGATTTCCTGATAGCTGCCATGATGGGGCAGCGCGGCCAGAACGGTGCCGGGAAAGGTTTCGATCTTGATGGGATACATGCCTAGCTCCTGAGGGTTGAAGGGACCGGAGCGGGCTGCGCGATACCGCCCCGGCGGTATGCCGAAGGCCGCGCCAAATGCCCGGTTGAACGCCGCGTCTGACTCGTAGCCGGCCCGCAGCGCCACATCACGCAATGAAACTTCGGTACCCGCCAGCGCGATTGCCGCACGGTGCATGCGCAGGCGTTGTACCGTGGCGTTCACCGTTTCTCCGATCATGGCGCGATAGACGCGATGAAAGTGATACGGCGACAGGCAGGCCAGGTCGGCCAGTTGGTACAACTCCGGGTCGGCGTCGGGGTGGCTTGCCAGCCACCGCAGGACGGGCTCCATGCGTTGGGCGTACTGGATTCGGGTCTCGGGTTTCATGTGGTCTCCATGGCGTGCAATCTACCGGCGGCCGGTTTGCAGATTTTGCGGTTTTTTTGTGGCTTGGCTAGCGCGAAGTGCGGATAAGCGCATGCGGGTCGGTTGTGGGTCGATTACGGCAAGCCGCAGCGCACAGACTGGTCCGCCCTCGCCACAACGATTCCGCACACCCTCCTATACTGAAATCCCACCCCCATCTCGCCCGCCGCTGGTCAACGCGGCTGCCAGCGCGCGAGCCAATAGCAGAAGTGCCGCGCGGCAAGCCAACCAGGCAAAGCAAGCACAGGAAGCAGGGGCCTGAATCCCGCACGGGCATCGACGCCAGGCGTGTAGCATGCGGCGCGGATGTACGCAGGGGTTCACACGAGAAGTCGCACGGGCTCCTGTCCATGCAAGACCGGCAAGGAGATCATCATGACCAACGCGCAAGGACAAATCGTCGGCACCCTGAACCACCTGATCGAGGTCGGCAAGGACGGCGAGCTCAGCTGCACGACCGGCGCCCGCGAGGTGCATAACCCCGAGATACGCGCGATTCTCGCGGGCACGGCGGAATCGTGCCGCGCCTCGGTGATGGAGTTGCAGGCACTGGTGACATCGCTGGGCGCGGAACCCCGGGATCGCGGCAGCATGGGCGGCACGCTGCATCGCGGCTGGATGGAAGTGTTGCACGTGATCGCGCCGCACAACGACGATGCGGTGCTGCAACTCTGCGAGCGCGATGAGGAAACGGCGAAACGCGAGTACCAGTCGGCGCTGATGAAGGACATGCCGCCCGAGATCCGCGCGGTGGTGCAGCGCCAGTACGAGGGCATCCAGTGGCATCACGATCGCATCCACGCCATGCGCGGGATGCAGATTCATTGAGGCTGCGATRCGCTGATCGTCGGCAATCCCCTGCGATAAGTAGCAAAGACCGGCTGCCTGCCTGACGCCTGACGAACTACCAGACGAACGGGACCAGCCGGTATCGCACCCGGGCCGCATAGGCCGCGTAACCCTTGAGGCCGCGCTGCAGCTCGCGGTCTTCCATTGCCGTGCGAAACACGATGGCGCCGATGAGCACCAGCGATGCGGCCACGCCGTACCAGGAGCCGAGCATCAGCGCATTGGCCGGCAGGAACACCAGCATGGTGGCATAGAGCGGGTGGCGAACCACGGCGTAGGGGCCGCTCGACACCACCCGGTGCCCGCGCTCGGCCTGGATCCTGACCACGGCCGCAAGGAAGGTGTTTTCGTGAAACACGCGGTCGATCACGAGATATGACAGCACCAGCAGCACTGCGCCCAGGCACTGGAGCCACAGCGGCATCGCGGACCAGTGAAAGCGCCCCGCATCCAGGCCCATCAGCACCATCCATGCGATCCACGCCACGAGCACGATCGGCAGCAGGATCTTGTCCCAGAACGGCTGGCCGCGTTGCAGCGGCACCTTCATGCGCTCGGCGAGCAGCGCCGGATCGTGCCGCGCCAGGCGTTGCGTGAGCCAATAGCCGCCGCCAAAAAACACAATGAGATAAGCCCAGGCGGCGGGCCAGGCCAGCGTGCCCGCCGCGCCAAACAGCAAGGCCGCAAAGAGCAGGCCCTCCGCCGCCAGCATCATGCCGACCTTGAATCCCATGGCGCCTGCCTCCTTGCCGCCGAACCGGTAGCCGCGCGTTTGTCGTTTGTCATGTCTCCACGTTAGCACGCACTTGGTATGCCGGCGCACAGAGCGTGCCGGCGGGGCAAGCTAGATTCATCCCGCATGCCCACCGGTTGCGCGCGCCGCGCGCGGCCCGCCGCGCCGCAGCGCGTTGTGGCGCGGCGGCAAGCTAGGGAGGCATGGCAGAGTACCGCGCCCCCCGATACCTTGAGGGGTAGGAAAAAAATGAGCCGTCGCGTTCTAGAGCTGACCGGGCTTCGCAGCGTCGCGGTCATGCTGGTGGTCATCAGCCATGCGGAGCACATGGCCAAGGGGGGGTACACGGGATTGCTTGCGCCATTGCGATATCTCGCGAATGGCGGCGTCGGCGTGTTCATCTCGTTCGTGCTGAGCGGCTTCCTGATTACGGAGCTGCTGCAGGCTGAGTGGCGCGCCTGCGGCTCCATCAGGCTGATGCGTTTCTATGGCCGCCGCGCGCTGCGCATCTGGCCGGCTTTCTACGTCTACCTGATCGCGCTGGGCCTGTTCGGCATCGTCGGGCTGATCGATGTGGATGCGCGGCAGCTCCTGTTTGCGGCCGCGCACCTCTGGAATTACTCCGAGATGCTCGGGCTGGGCAACGTCAACATGGCGCATCCCACCGGCGCGTGGCTGCTCGGCCATTTCTGGACGCTGGCGCTGGACGAGCAGTTTTACTGGCTGTGGCCGCCAGCGCTGTTGCTGCTGCTGCGCGGCAAGGACCCGCGCTGGCTGATGCTGGTGATCTTGCTGATGCCGCTGGTGAGGGTGCTCTGTTATTTCACGACGCCTTCGTTGCGCGGGCAATTGGGGTTGATGCTGCACACGGGCGTGGACCCGGTGCTGATGGGTTGCTACATCGCCCTGGACCGCGAGCGGCTGACGGCGCAACTGAACGCACGCTTCGCCGGCGCGTTCGCGCTGCCGGCGCTGATCCTGGTACTGCTGCTTGGCCTGCCGGTCATCGGCACCGTGGCCGGCGGTATCTGGACGGCGACCTATGGCCCGGTGGCGCTGGCAGCGGCGGTGGGCCTGCTGATCCTCGCCGTGGTGGAGCGGCCCGAGTTGTGGATATCGCGCCTGCTCCGGAGCAAGGCCTTTGTGTTCGTGGGCACGATCTCGTTCAGCTTGTACGTCTGGCAGCAGCTGTTTACCAGCACGGCGTCGCCGCTGGCGCTGCGCTTCCCCTTTTGCATCCTGGAGGCACTGGCAGCCGCTGCGCTGAGCTACGTGCTGGTCGAAGCGCCTTTCCTGCGGCTCAGGAGCTGGCTTGGCAAGCGAGGGCGGGCAGCAGCCCTGGCGGCGGGGAGCGAGGAGGGCGGCGCGCCTGCGCCCGGCGTCGAGGCCGAACCGCTCCAGGACTTGCCGCAGCAGGCCTTGTAAGCGGGCGTTGCTGCTGGCCTGGGGGTTGGCCTGGGTTGGCCTGTGTTGGCTGCCACACCAACGCGGGCCAGGCCGCGCGGTACCTTTTGACATTGCACCACGGCAGCCCGGAAGGCCCGCCCGCGCCGGGCGTGGCCATCCCAGGCAGGGAGTGAACATGAACCGTGACGGTACACACGTTTCCGCGCTCGACGGTGTGCGGGGCCTGGCGGTCCTGATCGTCATGCTCTATCACTTTGCCCACGTGGGCCTGGTGTCGGACCTGCCGCTCGACCGCCTGTTCTACCGGTTGTCGATGACGGGGTGGATTGGCGTGGATATCTTCTTTGCGCTGTCGGGATTCCTGATCACGGGCATCCTGCTGCGCACCAAGGGCGCGCCCAACTACCTGCGCGCGTTTTACGGGCGCCGCGTGCTGCGCATCTTTCCGCTGTACTACTTCTACCTGGCCGTGCTGTTTCTGCTGCTGTTCCCGCTGATCTCGCACCGGATTGGCGACAACGAGCAGGCCAAGCTGGGGGCGGTGCAGGCCAGCTGGCCGTGGTTCGCGCTGTATCTGTCCAACCTCAAGCAGGCGCTGACCGGCACGTTCTTCGGCGCGGGCGCGGGGCATTTGTGGTCGCTTGCCATCGAGGAGCAGTTCTACGCGGTGTGGCCCTTGCTGGTGTTGTTGCTGCCGTTGGCCGCCATGCGCCGGCTCTGCCTGGTGCTGCTGGCGGGAACGCTGGCGGTGCGCGTCGGCATGGTCTTGCAAGGCTTCAGCGCGGACGCCATTTCGGTGTTCACGCCGGCCCGGCTGGATGGCCTGGTGGCGGGCGCGTTGCTGGCGATGGCGGTCCGGCGCGGATTGCGCTTCAAGCCCTGGCTGGTGAAGGCGGCGCCGTTGGCGCTGCTGGTGCTGGCGGGCGGGCTCGCGGCCATGGGTTCCCGGCTGGAATCCAGCCCGGTGATCTACACCGTGGGTTTCTCGGTGGTTGCCATGGTGGCGGTGGGCCTGATCTACGCGGCCTGCGCCACGGACCGGCACGCCGTGTTCAGCAACCGGTGCCTGGTGTTCCTGGGCAAGTACAGCTACGCGCTGTACGTGTTCCACCCGATCATCCGCGTGGTGGCGGTCAAGGCGTTCGGCGAGCCGCGCCTGCTGTTCGGCAGCCAGATCCCGTGGCAGCTGGGCTTTTCGGCGGCGTGCCTGTGCGCCTCCATCGCGGCGGCCTTGCTGAGCTGGCACCTGATCGAAAAGCGCTTCCTGGGGCTCAAGGACATGCTGTTCCCCAACCGGGTTCCCACACCAGCGCCGCCCCCGCCATCCGCTGCCTTGCCAGCGCGGGACACATTTGGCACCGAGCCCGCCAGGCGCGGACGGCCCATCATCTAGGCGTGCTGATCCGCGGCGGGCGGCGGCCTGGCAATGCCGGGCCGCTTGCCCACCGATGAATCGCATGCGGGCACGGCCAACCGCTACAATGGGCCGTTTCAGCGAACGAGCCCCTGCCATGACCGATCATCCCCGCTTTACCCTCAATCGCTCGCTCGTCGTATTGGTGCCGCAGCAGCCTTTCTTCGAATGGATCATGGCCGTGGATATCGACCCGGTAGCCACGCTGACCCTTGAGCATGTGCGCGAGGACCAGAGTGTGTTCCTGGTGCCGGACGATGTCTCGACCATGGCGGAAGCGCTGCAGTGGGTGGAACAGCGCTGGCGCGCCCTGTTCGAATTCATGCTGGGGGRGTGGTTCGACGAAAGCCTGTGGCCGCAAACGCTGACGCTGCAGCAGTTCCGTGACTGGTTCACCGTGCAGCACCACTCGATGGTGTTCGACATGGCGCCGGACACCCCGGTCGAGCATGAAGACTGGGAAGACGAGGACGAAGACGACGACGAAACCGGGCTGCGGAACCTTCACTGATCGCGGCTTGCCGGTTGGGGCTTGATGCGGCGCAGCTCCGGCAGCCCCGTAGCAAGCCAGCCTTACGTCACACCGCCGCCATGAAGTCCATGCGCATGCCCGCCCGGATCCCCACACGGCACCCCGCCCAGGCTGTGGACAAGTCTGTGGAGAAGACCGAACAACCCTGTGGGCAAAGCTGTGGGCAACTTTTTTGGCAAGCCCCGCCCGAGCGCCCGGCCTGGCACCGCCAGGCCTTGCCACAGGCGGGCTGGCAGCCGAGCCGAGCGTGCCGGCACGCAGCGCGCGCGCTCGATGCGCGCGGCCGGTGCCTGCCGGCGCAATGGCCCATTTCTATTGCAGGAAAACCCGGATGTTGAACCGTACCCAGCAAATCCTTATCGGCGTTGTCGCCCTTGCCGTCCTTGGCATGTTGTGGCTCACCGGCAACCATGAAGCGCAGCAGGAAGAGCCGGCCCCCGAGCCGGTCACGGCAGCGTCCGCGGCGGTGCCGGAGCCCAACGCCGGCGCGCGCGGGGTGCCCAAGAACGGCACGCTGGACCCGATCAGCATCGACCCGAACCGCTCCACCGACATCCTGCCGCAATACCAGGCGGACACCCTGGTCGACGATTACCAGGAGAACGCGGGCGCGGCCAACGACCGCTACCTGGGCAAGTATTTCATCGTGGAGGGCGTGGCCAGCGGTGTGCGGCGCGAGGGAAACGACACGGTCTTCCTGGATATCCGCTCCAATAGCCCGACCCTGGTGGTGCGCGCCAAGCTCCTGCCGATCCAGATCTGCGGCCCCGCCGGGCGCACGTGCGAGGTGGAAGCGCGCGGCACCATGGTCCGGCGCGGACAGAAGGTGGCCGTGGAATGCACCGGCGCGGGCCAGGTGGAAGGCTCGCCTGTCCTTGAGGATTGCCTTGTGCGTGGCGGCGCCAACTGAGCGCGAGCACTGACTTACCCGGATTTACCCAGATTTACCCAGATCAATATCCAGCATGCAAACCCTGCTTTCCGTACTCGCCCTGACCATCCTGATCGTCACCGTGGTGGGCCTGGTCTCGCCACCGTTCATTAGCAACGCCTTCCTGAAGGGCCGCCCGGTGGGGCGCCTGCAGATCCTGCTGGTGGGGGTGTTCCTTGCCGCGATCTGCCTGATGGTGGTGGGCACGATGGCCAGCGGGGGGGCGGCAAAGGCTTGAGGCCGCCGGTCGGGCCAAGGCTGCGTGCCAATCGCCACACCGGCGGCCTGTAGGACACATCCCACAACAGGATCGGTGCGCTATCGATAGTGGCGCGTTCCGGCGTTGCATATCGTTCCATCACGATACGAATAAACG
Organism: Cupriavidus sp. 01L46; assembly: GCF_056399905.1. Classification (NCBI taxonomy): domain Bacteria; kingdom Pseudomonadati; phylum Pseudomonadota; class Betaproteobacteria; order Burkholderiales; family Burkholderiaceae; genus Cupriavidus; species Cupriavidus sp. 01L46. The sequence goes on along the minus strand of NZ_JBFTSF010000009.1, from coordinate 5,532 downwards.
TCAACGACGGGACATGGCCCGAAGCTCCCCTGGAGCGAAAGCCACGCTGAATATCATGATGGAAGATCTCTCCCGGGGCACGTTGCCTGCCCCGCAAGCCCAGGCTCTCGCCAACATCCTCGCCATCACGCGCCGCGAGTGGCAGGTGGCCGGGCTCGGTCACCTCGCCGTGGATCGTGGCCGCCCGCGCGGCTGCCGCGACCAGCTCACGCAGCGCGCCGCCCGCGCCTTCGAGGCGCAGGTGATGGCGCTACGCTGCCGCCAGGCCGTTGTGCTCTGAGGCTAACCTCGGGCGAGCAGCAGAACCGGCGCTGGACCGGCACAGGAGCGGCACAGGACCGGTTTACCCGCTCTGTTCCAACGATTGCCGCCGCCGCAATGGCCTAAAGTTGGCGGGCGCGCTTGCCGACAACCCGGTTCGGCACTCTTGCACCAGCGATTCCAGGAACATCATGAAAAAAGCATTGCTAGCCGCCAGCCTAGGCTTGCTGGTCACCGGCTGCGCCACGTACCAGGCCGTCGTCCCGGTCGACCGCGGCGACCGTATCGCCTCCATGCAGCCTGCCGACGGCACGCTGTTTTGCGTGATCGCCAACCCGGGCAGCGGCGGCAATGCCTATGCGGAATTCATCCGCGACTCGGTGCAGCAGCGCGGCTTTGAGTTCAAGATGCTGTCGCCCGGCTCGTCGGTGGCGTCGTGCCCCTATACCGCCACGGTCTACATGCAACGCCAGACCTACTGGCGCGATTTCCTGAGTACGGCGGAGATCATCGTCTATATCAATGGTGAGCGCGCCGGCAAGGCGAACTACGACGCCCTGCGCAGCGCCGGCGGCATCAACCTGAGCAACCTGGTCCCGCCCGAGATGAAGATCGACGAGCTGTTCGAGCAATTGCTGCCCGGCATGCGGCCAAAGCCGTCCACGGCCGGCACGCCAGGTGCGCCGGCCGCGCCGCAATCGCCAGCTACACCGGCCTGAACAACGCCGCCGGCTTGACGACGGCGTACCCATTACAGCGATAAGTGCTGCACCAGTCTCTTTCTAGGTGCGCAAACGCGCCCTTCGATCAGCCGGTCAGCCTACCAGTTGCCCCAGCCGCACCACGGTCACGCCCGGGCGCAGTTGCCGCAGCGACGGCATCACCAGCACGCAATCCGGATACGGCGTGACCACCGGCTCGCCGTCGCGCCAGCCGATCACGGTGCCGGCTTCGGCGAAGGTTTCCAGCCCGGTGTATGGGCCGGCAAAGCGGAAATCCATGCTGCTGGCGACCACGGGCTCGGTCACGCGTACCACCCGCTGCGGCGCCACGGGCAGGAGCCAGCCTGCAGGCACGTCGCCCGCGTCGATCACGCCGGCATGGAGCAGGAAGCGCGCGGTGCTGTCCTGGGCCACGCCCACGGCGGCGGTTTCCCAGTGCTGGCCGCATTCGATCAGCAGCGCGTTCCTGGCGCTGGCGGGATCGCCAAAGCCTTCGTAGTCGCGCATGCGCCGTCCTTCCGGATGGCCTTCGTCCACGATCACATTGGCGGGCGCGCGCACGGCGCGCGACAGGGCGATGCCCTTGTCGAGCGGGCCGGACACGATCAGCGGCAGGCTCTTCTCGTGCATGGAGTGCAGGTCGAGCAGCAGGTCCACGGTATCGATGACCGGGCGCATGGCGCGCGCGCGGCGCAGCTCGGACGAGTCACGGGTGGTGTCGTCCAGCACGGCCGCCGTCCATACGCGGTTGAAATCCTGGTCGACATAGCGCGACGCATCCGGGCGGGCGGCATCGAAGCTGTGGTACGCGTCGACGTTGGCAAAGGCCAGCGTCAGGCGGCCGCGGCGCGGGCGCAGGCCCAGGTCCAGCAGCGCCTTGACGGTGATGGCGCCGCACACCTCGTTGCCGTGGGTGAGCGCGTTGACCATCACGTGCGGGCCGGGCACGCCGCTGTCGAAGGTGTGGACGTAGGGCACGCCGGCGTTGCCGGCGGCGTAGGCGGAGATATCGGGGAATGCGACTTCAACCGGGTAAGCGTCGAAGCTGGGGGCAGTGATCGTCATGTTTTCAGGTCAGCAAGATTGCCAGTGATAGCGACTGAACAGGGAAAGTAGCGAAGGAAGCTAGGGAAGCGAGGGGAGGCGGGCGGCAACCGCCGGCACCGCCACTTGCGACAAGCAAATGGTACGCCTGCCGCCGTCCCCTTATTCGTGAATGCCAGCAGTCTGGACGATGCTCTTGTACTTCACCGTCTCGCGCTTGATAAAGCTGGCAAACTGGCCCGGGCCGCCCGGCGCCACTTCCACGCCGGCCTCGGCCAGCTTCTTCTTCACGTCAGGCATGGCCAGCACAGCCTGCATCTCGGTGTTCAGGCGATCGACCACGGCGCGCGGCGTATTGGCCGGCGCCATCAGGCCAAACCACACACCCATGTCCACGCCCTTGAGCGCGCTGCTTTCCGCCAGCGCGGGCACGTTGGGCGCCACTTGGGCGCGGTGCCCTTCGGTCACGCCGTAGGCCTTGACCCGGCCAGCCTGGATATGCGGCAGCGCCGACGACAGCACCATCACGGCGAGGTCGATCTGGCCGCCGAGCAGGTCGGTGGACATGGCGGACGCACCCTTATAGGGCACATGGGTGATGTTGACCTTGCCTTGCTGCTTGATCAGCTCGCCGGCCAGGTTCAGCGGCGTGCCCACGCCGGATGACGCATAGGCCAGCTTGCCCGGCTGCGCCTTGGCCAGCGCGATCAGCTCGTCGGCGTTCTTGGCCGGCAGCGCCGACTTGCCCACCAGCACCATCGGCTGGGTGCCGACGAAGGTGATCGGCGCCAGGTCGCGCTCGCCGTCGTAGCGCACGGCGGGGTTGGTCAGGCGCGCGATCGAGACCTCGCTGCCCGAGCCCATCAGCAGCGTGTAGCCGTCGGCGTCGGCCTTGACCACCTTGGACGCGCCGATGGTGCCGCCCGCGCCGCCCAGGTTCTCGATCACCACGCTCTGGCCCAGGCGCTTGCCCAGTTCCGGCGCGATGGTGCGCGCCACCAGGTCGACGCTGCCGCCCGCGGTATAGCCCACCACCAGGGAAATCGGCTTGGTCGGCCAGCCCGAGGCGCTGGCGCCGCCGGCAAGCAGGCAGAAGGATGCGGCAGCAGCCGCACGCAGCAGTTTGTTCATGGCAGGTCTCTCCGTTTTTAGATTTGCGCCGTATGCAGACAGGCAAGGTATGCAGGCATGCGGCGATCTTAGAGAGCGTGCGGCCGCAGCAACGTGCGGCTTTGGCAATGGCGCTTGCCGTTTTGGCAAGGGTGGGGGATCGGGGACCGGGATCAGGCCGCTGCCCGCACCAAGGCGGGCCCGGCGCGTGGCGCCGAACAGCTAGCCCGCCACCGCCGCATGCCAGAAGGCCTCGCCCAGCGCCCGCATGGGTGCGCGCGGGCGATACAGCAGGATCTGCATCACGAGGTCCGTTTCGCCGCCCACCTCCAGCCCGGCGCGCACCAGGCGACCGGCGTGCAGGTCATCGGCGATCAGCCGCGCGGGCAGCCACGCCAGGCCCATGCGCTGGCGCACCATTTCATGCACGGATTCGGCGAAGTCGCTGACCGCGATCACGTCGAGCCGGCTGGCCAGCCCGCGCCGGGCGATCTCGCCGTTGACCATGCGGCCCAGGGTCAGCGTCGGCGCGTAGGCAATCATCGGCACCGGGGCGCGCTGCCCGCGTGCGAGCAACTTGTACTGTGGGCCGCCGCCATCCGCCGCCGCGCTCACGCAAACGAGGCGTTCCTCCCCCACGAAGTGGTACTGGTAGCGCGCGCTGTCCAGCGTCACCGGCTGCTCCGGCGAGTTGTAGCAAAGCAGGAAATCCGCGTCGCCTTCGGTGAAGATCGCCAGCGCGTCGTGCGTGGGAAAGGTGGAAAGCCGCGTGCGAAAGCCCGCAGCCGCCTTGTCGTTGCGCAGCGCATGGCGCAGGCCGGCCAGCCACGCCGGCACCATCGAGCGCGCCAGCGTCTTGCCGGTGACGATCACCACGGTGCTGGCATCGGCCCGATGCGCCGCGCGCAGCGACATGCGCGTATCGTCCAGCGTGCGCAGCGCGCTCTGCGCGGCCTCCAGGAACTGCCGCCCCTCATCGGTGAGGCGCACCGGGAACACGCTGCGATCGATCAGCGGCGCGCCCGCCCAGACTTCCAGCGCCTGCATGCGGCGCCCGAACGCGGGCGGCGTGACATTGCGCAGCTCCGCCGCGCGCGCCAGGCTGCCGGCCTGGGCCAGGCACACAAAATCCTCCAGCCAGCGGATATGCATAAGGACTCGCGCCAGGGCGCGCGCAGAAGTTGAATGGGGACGATCCGGGCAAATGCCGCCGTCGCGAAGAGCGGCGCTGCGAATATTGTAGCTGTAGCGGTGCGTGCCCCGGCGCGCAGCGCCCGGCATACGACACACGGCAGCCGCACGACTCGGGTAGAATTTTTGCCATGGCCTTCTTCAAGCGCAGCGCTGCGCCCACCTCCTCCTCGTCATCCGCGTCCGCCGCCCACGATGCCGCCGGCGCCGGCAACGGCACGCCGCCGGAATACACCATCGACGAACTCGCGCGGGCGGCCGGCACCACGGTGCGCAACGTGCGCTCCTACCAGGACCGCGGCCTGATCGATCCGCCCGAGCGGCGCGGCCGGGTGGGCATCTACACCCAGACGCACCTGGGCCTGCTACGGCTGATCAACCACCTGCTGGCGCGCGGCTACACGCTGAACAATATCCAGGAACTGCTCAAGGCCATCGTGCAAGGGCATGACCTGCGCTCCATCCTCGGGCTGGAATCCGCCATCGGCAGCCCGTGGACCGACGAAGTGCCGCGCCACTATTCCTACCTGGCGCTGGYCAAGCTGTTCGGCCGCGCGATATCGCGCCCGKCGCTGGCCAAGGCCATCGCGCTCGGCCTGCTGGAGGCGGACGGCATGGGCTACCTCGCGCGCAGCCCGCGCACGCTGGCCGCCGGCGCCGAGATCGCGCGCGCGGGATTTCCGCTGGAAGATGTGCTGTCCATCGTCGAGCACGCACGCGGGCACTTTGAAGCCGTATCGGACCGGATCGTGGCCATGGTGGTGCGCGAACTGGACCGCTTCGGCGAAGGCAAGCTGCCACCGCCGCAGGACGTGCCGCGGCTGGTGGATATCCTCTGGCGCATCCGCCCGCTGGCCATGGTGGCGGTGGAAGCGGAGATGATGCGGGCCATGGAACGGTCGGCCAATAAATACCTCGGCGACCGCGTGGCGGCCATCATCGAGCACTTGCACGACGCGCCGGAAGACGGCGGCGCGGGCAACCCGCCCAAGGCTGGGCCGCGCAAGGCCAGGCGCTGATACAGGTACGGGCCCACGCTCTAGCGCTCTAGCCCGCTAGCTGATATGACTCCCCCGTGTCAATCGAGATTGGTTTGATTCAGTTTCACAGTTGCATGTTGTTCCCCAATTTCCTGGAGKGCGACGTAGCAGTAAGTCTCGACGGTGGATCACGCTGATATCCGCGGGTTGGTTACCGCATTACA
>NZ_JBFTSF010000008.1:0-55935 GCF_056399905.1 Cupriavidus sp. 01L46 | reverse complement strand
TGGCGAAGCCAACCTGATTGCCCGGCTCGGTGGCGACGAGTTTGTCGGACTGGTCGAGCCGGTCGACGACTGTTCCCTTTTGCACCGCATCATCAAGCGTATCCAGGCCGCGCTCGCATCCGGCTTTGTCGTCAATGGCAAGGAGCTGCAGGTGACGGCAAGCATCGGCGTCAGCTCCTTTCCTGAAGATGGCAATGACGCGCAGACGCTGCTCAAGCATGCCGATCTCGCCATGTATGCCGCCAAGCAACTCGGCAAGAACGGCTTCCAATACTATGTGCGCGAGATGAGCGTGACCTTGCAGAATCGCATCGACATGGAATCGCATCTGCGCAGCGCACTGGAACACAACGAGTTCGTGCTGCACTACCAGCCGCGCATCTCGCTGGACACCAATGCCTGTACCGGCGTCGAAGCGCTGATCCGATGGCACCATCCGAAGCTCGGCATGGTGATGCCCGCGGACTTCATTCCGGTTGCGGAGGAATGCGGGGCCATCGTGCAGATTGGMGCGTGGGTACTGCGTGAGGCCTGCCGCCAGAATGCGCAATGGCTTGCCGACGGCAATGCCCCGATACGCGTCTCGGTCAACCTTTCCGCCAGGCAATTCGCCGACAAGGACCTGAGGCAGGTCGTGCTCGATGCGCTGAAGCAAGCCGGCTTGCCAGGGTATCTGCTCGAACTCGAACTCACCGAAAGCATGGTCATGCGCGATGCCGAGCAAGCGGCGCGCTGGCTGTCGCGCCTGAAGCGAACCGGGGTACGGCTGGCCATTGACGATTTCGGCACCGGCTACTCCTCGCTCGCCTACCTGAGCCGCTTCCCGATCGACACCGTGAAGATCGACCGCTCGTTCATACGGTATCTGCCCGATAGCAGGAGCGATGCGCAAATCACGAGCGCAATCATCGGGCTAGGACATCAGATGGCGCTGGAGGTGGTGGCCGAAGGCGTCGAGAACGAGGATCAACTGGGCTTTCTTCGCCGCGAGGGCTGTGACGAAGTCCAGGGCTACTACTTTAGCCGCCCTATGCCGGCCGAGGACGTCACCGCGTTTCTCGCCGGCCATACCGTGCACGGTCTGCTGCCTGAACAGGGACCGCAGCCGATGCGCGCCTGATTCTGAATTCCGGCGCGCGCCCCAGCGTCAACAACAGGAGGGAACACATCATGACAGCGCAGAAACAGTCGATTGAACGGTCATGGCAAGCCATCGATGCGCTCGATTTCTCGAGGATCAAAGCCAAGCTGCTACATGGCAAGTCCACCCATTGGAGTCCCGAAGGCCTGGCCGATGCCGAGGCCGGCTACCGCAGGTTTCTCAAGCTCGCGGTAAAGTACCCCGACACTCCAGTGGTGCCCAGCGAACAGGTAGACGCGTTCTGGCACGCCCATATTGTCGATACCAGGCGCTATGCAAGCGACTGTGAGCACATCTTTGGCCATGTCCTGCATCATGACCCCTACGTTGGTATCGATGGCCCACAGGATGAAGCCCGCCTGCGCGCGCTGGCCGAGGCAAGTGCCCGACTTGGCGCGCGCGAGTTCGGGTTGAGACCGGCGACGGCGGCCTATTGTGCGGTCACAAGCGAGGCGAAGCCCGCGCTGGGAGCCGAGCCGGCAGACGCCAAGGCTGCGTACTGCGCAATCACCAATGGGACGCAAGCGGCGTACTGCGCGATCACCTCCGGAGTCGTTTCGTCCAGCGGTCGGGACGCGCCTTCTCCTGCGGGGCTGCCGCGTCACTGATGCGTTGCGAAGGGCCGCACCAACTGGCCGTAGGCGCATTCACGGCACCCCGACCACGTCCGGGAGGGGTGCCATTCTGTCGGAGACGATGCGATGATGGATTCATTGCTGTTCAGCAAGCCGTTCACCTTCCTGGCCTGCCCGCCGATTGCAGAGCTCAAAGAAGCCATCGATGCGCTTAACACGTTGCCGGGACACTCGCGCTGGCTCAAGGAGGAAAACGCCATCCGCCGCGATCATGTTCCGGCCTTCGTCGAGCAGAGCCGCCAGGCCCTGGAGGCGCTTGTACCGGGCCGGTCCTTCATGGTCGATAGCCTTGCCGATCGGATTCGGCATACACCACGGGTGCTGCAGGAGTTGCGCGATTACGGTCCGGAGGTGGCAGCCGCCGCTCACTCCTATTTCTACTGGCGCTATTCAGCCGACGTGCTCGGACGGGCGCAGGGCATTCCGCGCAGTGCGCTGGAACGTCAATTCGGCAGGGTGGCGGCACGCGATGGCTCTCACAAGATCATATGGGGCTGCCCGTGTTGCGATCATCCAGCGCGATACCAGGTCGATGGGCTACTTGCCAATCAGCGCCCGGCGCGCCAGGGCGGCTTTGCGCTTGAGTGCGATCACTGCGGGCATCAGGAGCGCGTGTATGCCGGATTCCTGCACTACGGGCGTCTCCAGTGCCAATGCGCTGCGTGCAAGAGCTATGTTGGCGTTCTTGCCTATGACATGGCCAGGGCTGCGCGAAAACTTGCCGAAAATATCGAGAAATACGCCTGGAGCCAAGCTGCCGAGACCCTTGCCGAGATCCAGGAGTACAAGGACGAGTCCCTGCAGATGCTCCAGCGCCGGGCTAGCCCATCACGCAATGCCGCTTCCTTCGCAGTCGAAGTCGCCTCCGGCAGGTACCAGTCGATGCCCGCGATTCTAACGAGCCTGGACCCTGGCCTGAAAGGTTGCATCGAGAAGAATCCCAGGGCTTGGGCGTTGTTGTGCGAACTGCTGCGCGAAGGCGTGGTTGACAACGAGTACCTCATTTACGAGGAAGCTGACCGCGAGCGCGTGGCACTGCAGCTGTCACYGCTAGAAGAGCCTTCCTCCCAAACGGAAGGCTTGCCACAGAAGAATCTTGAAACTCTGCTGCAAGGCTACCAGCCTGCGTCTCGTGAATCCTTTGCTGCGTGGCTGAAAGCAAGCATGCAGCTAAAGATTTTCACCGGCAAGTTCTGTACCGCGGTGGAGGTTACCTGGAAACCCAACGCGCAGCGCTGCGCGTTCATCGCGAGCAGCCAGGTGGAGCATGCCCGGCCGCTCACGCACGAGACGCCAGCAAGATCAGCCACGTCCTTCGTGCCGCCGTCAAAACACCTGCCTCATACGGACGCGGAAATTGAGGCAGTGACGCTACTCAGGTCGCTGGGGTACATTGTGATGGATCCCGCCGTCATTGAAGCACATGGCTACTCAAAACTGGAAGAAAGCACGCCGCTCAACAAGTAGCCCTGCGTAGCAGGCATCGGTGACCGATTCACCGCCAAGCTGGCCGCATTGCGCGGGCGGATACCTGCCTACCGGCACAGATCCGCGGCCGAGGGCGGCGTGGCCCGGCTCAAATCGAAATCGCTCTCTCGCAAGCCCACCGGCGTAAGCGAGACCCAATGCAGTATGGATGGCGAACGCACCAGCCCAAGGCTGCCTGCATAAGTCCATGGAATTGGCGATGGCTGRCTGCCGCGCAACTCGATGGTGCCGGCGGACAGCTTAAGGTGCAGCAGGCGGCCATCCGCCGCAGGCGCGTACGCCATGTCGCCGACCACGGTGATGCCGGCCTCTCGCACGCTTTCCGGCATGCAGGCCAGCGAGGCGCTCACCCTGCCGGCCTTATCCAGCAGATGCGCGAAGCCCTTGCCCAAGTCGGTGGTGCCGACCAGCAGGAAGCTGTCCAGGGCCGGGACATAGGCCACGCTGTAGGTGTAGTACTTCAGCTGGCCATTCAGTGTTTGCATGCCAGTCAGCACGCCGTCGGCGGGCCGATAGACGGCTGTCTTCAGCCTGGCGTGCGTCTCGCCGGGTACGAACTCCTGCCAGGCAAGCAAGGCCGTCTCCTTCGAGCCTGCAATCAATGGCCACCACTCGCGCTTGTTCGGCGCCACCCCGGTGCTTTGCAGCAGCCGGCCGTTGCCGTCATAGGTCTTGAGGTAGACGCCGTTCCCGGTGCCCAGGTTATCCACGCCGCCACCATCGATCCAGTCGTCCGAGTAAAACACCACGAAAGTATTCCCTACCGCCGTCACGTGGCCAGAGTGTCCACCAGACCAGACGTCGGTCGATTTTGCCGCCTGCGATTGAAGGCCCGTGCCGTACACACGATAGCGCTGGCTGACGCCGTTGGTGGTATTGGAGCCATCCTCAAAGGTCAGCATGATGCGGCCCGCGGCATTCTGCGCGACTGATACCGGCTCCTGCGCTTCCTTCTCGGCGACCAGTAGCCGGGGCTTGCCAAGACTGGCCTGGGCCGGGTTCCAATTKGCGACGTAGATGTCATGCGTCCAGTTGCGATCGCGATCCGGGCCGCGCGGCGGCAGGCCGGAGCTGCTGAAGAAGACGTAGGTGGTCTGCCCAGGCCCGCTTGCCGCGCCAATGCCATGCATAAAGGCGCGCCGATCGATCGCCGGGCGGACCTTGGCGGGCTGCCGGGTGTCAGCGCGGCTATTGTTCCTGCCTTCGTTACGCGCGCCCGCCGGCGCGCACAGCAGCGCACCGGCAAGCACTAGAGCAGCGCCACACATCATGRCGAGCGGACGCATGGTGACTCCACAGTTCCTCGTGACAATGCCAAAACCATTCAATGAGGACCTCGCGCGACAGCGGGCGGACCGCCAGCTGTCGCGCGAGGCCAAATCGCGGAGCTGCTCAGGCCAGTTCTTGCTGTAGCGGTGCAACGTGCGAGATCAGGCCGTCTTCATCGTGAAAAGCCACCAGGCGACGGCCCGTGCCCACCGAGAGCACCACATCCTTGGCCAGGTCGAGCGTCGAGATCGGCGCCACCCGGGCAGGCTGTTTCAGGTTGGACACGCTTGTCCCGAAGCGGCGCGCCAATGTCCACGCCGTGAGCGCCAGGCCTATCCCGAGAATGGTCAATGCATCGGGGATGACCTCCCTAAGCGAKAACTCGGTGCTTCCCGTGGAGGCCACGCACCAGTAGATGTAGAACGCCGCAGCTACCCAGATGCTGGCCACCAGCAGGGGCCGCGCCAGCCGATACCAGAGATATCGTCGGACGGCCTTTCCCGGCGCAAGGTGCTGCAGATACTGCCGCAAGGCCGTGCCGGATGTGTCAATGACAGGTTCTTTCATGTCTCACTCCTCCTCAAGAATGCTCTTCAAGCTGCCCGACAACGGGAGATGCGGGCGCAGGTGACCTTGGCGGCGAGGACGCGGGGGCGTCCTCGCGGATGCCGCGGTCGGGGCTGACCCACCTTGCCCGGGTGCGGCGCTGGAGCAACAGCACGCTGGGCAGGGCGATCACCGATGCGACCATGCTGATGTTCCAGAACGCGATCGGGTACCAGATCGTGTCAAGGAAGTAGCGCAGCAGCTTGGTGTCGTAGCAGCGATCGATGACGCAGCCGACCAGGATCTGCATGCAGCAGGTCATAAAGAGCAAGACGCCTGCCCCGCGCGGCATGCCGGAGAAGCGCCAGGCTTCGGGCAGATCGAACAACGCGGTCGCGGCCGTCATCACCAGGGTGAACAGCATGCAATAGGCCCAGATCACGCTGACCGTGTACTCGAGGAAAATCGGCCACATCATCGGCTTGTTCTTGGTGACGATGGGCGCCGCATACTTCCGCAGCACCTGGATGCCGCCCCGTGCCCAGCGCAGACGTTGCCTGAACAGGCCTTTGAACGTTTCCGGCATCAGGATCCAGCTGAGTGCGTGTGGCTCGAAATGCAGCCGCCATCCATTGACCTGCAGCTTCCAGCTGATATCAATGTCTTCGGTCAGCATGTCGGGGCTCCAGTAGCCCACGCCGCGCAGCGCGCTCTTGCGGAACATGCAGATCACGCCAGACACGGTCAGCAGGCGGCCATACATTTCCTGGGTCCGTTTGATCAGGCCCACGATCGACGAGAACTCGCCGACCTGCATGCGCCCCAACAGCGAGGTCCGGGTGCGGATGCGCGGATTGCCGGTGACTGCACCGACCCCGGCGTCCCGCAGGAAGTGACGCAGCATCCAGCCGATCACCTCGCGGTCGAGCAGCGAGTCGCCGTCGATGCACAGCAGGTACTCGGCATCGGTCAGCATTGCCGCGGTGGTCAGGCCAATGGCCTTGCCCTCGTTGCTGGCCTGGTGGATCACCAGCAATTGCGGATACTGATCGATCAGCGCATTCAGGATATCGCCGGTGGCGTCGCTGCTGCCGTCGTTGACGGCGATGATGTTGTAGTTCGGATAGCGCAATTCCGCCAGGTTCGCGATGACCTCGCGCACATTGGCTTCCTCGTTGAAGCAGGGCACGATCACCGACACCTTCGGGTAATCGAGCAACACATCCGCCCGTGTTTTCTTGCGCTCTTTTCTCTCGATCAGGAAGTAGTGAAGCAGGCCACCCGTCATCCATAAGTAGGACATGAACAGTGGGTAGTAGAAGACAAAATTCGAAAGCAGGCTTGCCATATTCTTCATCATCTTCCCCAACCTTGTTTTTATCGGCTCTTGGTCTAAACCTTCATGCCATTGCGCGGCCGCAGCAGGTTCTGCATGGACATGACATCCCGCAGCACCGCCAGGTCTGGCTGGTTCACCATGAACTGGTCGGGGCAGTAGCCGAGGTGCTTCACGCCAGCCATGCGCAGGCGCTGCATCTGATCGCGTAGCGCGGTGCTGGCGACCGGCGCCTGGGTACGGCCGTCGAGTGTCTGCAGCGCGAAGATGGTTTTTGGCAGCGCGCCCGGATGCGCCGCTACGGCCCGGACCAGGCCCTCCAGCCAGGGCGTCGAAGGCGGGCCGCCTCCGGCATCCGCGTAGGCCATCAGGTTGACGAAGTCGTATTGCGCGGCGAATGCATCGATGTCCTGGGCCAGGCGCATGCTCGCATCGGGACGCAGCACCGCATTGGCAGGCAGGCTGCGCACGGTCAGCACGTTGCCGCCGCCCTGATAGTCCTTGACCAGGTCGCCCAGTTGCCGCGTAAAGTCGATCAGGTACCGGAGCTTGGCGTCCGACCATCGTTGCAGCAGATCGGGGTTGGCGCGGATCGCAGCCAGTCCGCGCGGCAACCCCCAGTCCGCGTAGGCCGCAAGCGCCGCGTCGCTCGCGTCTTCGACATCGCTCAGGCTCGCGTCATCGCCAAACACGACGCCGTTCAGACTGGTGTATCTGCCCAGGTCGTAGTAGATATCGCGGATCACGTTGCGGGCGAGCGGGTCGAAGGGGCTGAGCCGTTGCCGCTGGCGCGGGTCGAGGGGCGTGGCCGGCGCGCCCGGCATCACCGCTACCAGCCGGGACGAAGCCGGATGGCCCGCGGGCAGCTTGTAGGCAAGCACCGGCAATGCCGCGTAGACCTGTACGCCAGCTCGGGTGATCAGCTGCCAGGCCGCGCGCGAGAACAGGTCGCTGCGCACCGGCATGTGGCGGTTGGGAAAGTAGAGCGCCTGGGCGGTGCCGCTGCCGTCGGGATCGTGAAACGCCTGCAGGTAGACCGACTTGGGCTCAAGATCCTTGATCCGGTCTATCAGCCGCGACAGCCTGGCCTCCTGGCGATCGGGGTTCGGATCGTACACCTCGTCGAGAGAGACGTTGACAACTCGTTCGACCGGCTGGTTATCGCCGCGATAGGCCGACTGCTGGCGGAACTGGCCCATCATGACACCTGCATCCCAGTCGTAGGAGACCAGCAGGCGCCTGATCTTGGTCAACGGCACCTCGGGCGTATTGGGCCCGTCGTCGAGGGTGAAGTGGACATTCATGCCCAGTTTGTGCGAAGCGCCGATCAGCGCCGCGTTGTACATGCCGTAGGGCCAGACCATCGAACGCACCCGAACCCCGGTTTTCGCCTGGATCATGTCTGAACACGTCTTCAGGTCACCACCGACCCGGTTTTCGTATTCCTGGTCGGTTTCGTAGCGTTTCAGGTCGGCATGGTAGCGGTGCGCGCTGGCCGCCGGTAGTTCGTTGCCCTGAGGATTGGCCACCGCACCGTGGTGCATGTCGTGCGTGTGCGAGGCGATCTCCACCAGGCCTGACTCAGCCATCTCGCGCAGGTTGTCCCAGCTCATGAAATAGCCCGGCGCCATCACCGACTTATGGCTGATGCGCACCGGCTCGTCCCGCGGCGTACCGGTCCAGCGCGACACCACGGCGACCAGGCCTGGGTAGTTGTACTGTTGCAAGAGCGGAARGGCCTTGGTGTACTGGCTCTCGTAGGCATCGTCGAAGGTCAGCAGCACAGCGCGCGGCGGCAGGCGCGGGCCGCCGTTGCGCGAGGCAATGATCTGGTCGACGCTGACCGGGTGGAAGTCGTTGCCCTTGAGCCAGGCGAAGATATTGTTTAGCGTGGCAGTGCTGATCGCACAGGTATCTGCCACTGTTCCCACATCCGCACGCAGGTCGTCCCGGATGTCGTGAAACGCGAGTACGCGGAAGGTCAGCCCGTCGTCGCGATCCTGCGGCGGCAGCAAGGACAGCGCATAGCCGGCGTGCACGCTATTGGTCACCGACAGCGCGCCGGCGAGCCCGATGAATGTTCGGCGATTGAGCTTTTGCATGATGACCTATAGAGGGACGTTGAGGTTGAGGTAGATCAGCTTGGTTGTTTCCCGGTTGGAGTCGAAGCGTCTGCTGCCGATGCCGATGCCGTAGGTGAGCGAAGCCTTGCGGCCAAGCTGCCAGAATTGTTCGAGACGCGCTTCCCACAACATGCTGTCGCCAAAGCCGTCCTGCCGGTAGCCACCTGCGGTGACATACACGCGCTGGCTGAAGGACTTCTCGGCATAGCGCCACGGCGTCCATTGGTACATGGTGCGCAGTTGCGCGGTGTAGTCGCGGCGCGGATTGAAGTAGGCGGTGCCGTCCAGCGTATTGCTGGTGGTACCCACGTCGAGCCAGATCGCCACCTGGTGGCGCGGTTGGTTCAGCAGCCGCTGGTAGGCGGTGCCCTGCCACATCTGGTGAAAGTTGGTGTCGCTGTAGCGCGAGGCGCCGTACATCACATTGAAGTAGCGCGCATCGTCCTGCGAGTAGCGCGCCGATGCCGTGGCGGTGCGGCCTGTCACGCCGGCCTGGTAGGCCTTCAACGGCAACGCGTTGTCGTTGGAGTCGACACCCGCGCCAAAGCGCCAGTCATCATTGGGCTGGAAGGCGACCGTGCCGGTGCCGCCGGTCTTGCCCTGGCCTCCGGTGGACTGATGCAGCTCGGCGGCGGCTTCCCAGCCGTCGCGCCGGAAGTCGCCGCCGAGGCCGTTGCGTATGCGGCTGACGCTCTGGCCATCGCCGGTGTCGCCACGCGCCGTGTACTGGTGCGCGAAGACACGCCAGTAGTCGGCCATCGGCGACGAATAGAGACGGGTGTCAACACCCCAGGCATGATCCGCCAGCACTGCGTTGCCGCGCTCGCCAATGGCGTCGATGACCAGTTGCGGGCGCTCGTAGACACGGTACTCGCGCTGGAAGTTCTTGACGCTGTTGTTGTCGGGGAAATTGCCGTCGAAGGCCGCGGCGACCGCCTTCGCCTGATCGTACTGATGGAGTTGGAGGGCGGTCTTGCCGAGCCCCACCAGGCTTTCGATATCGCCGGGGTGGTCGGCCTGCGACTGCCGGTAGATGCTTTGCGAGGCGTATGGGCGTTCCAGCACCAGCGAACCGTCCGCGCGGGCGGTCAGCAGGGACGGATCGAAGGGGGCATCCTTGCGCAAGGCATCCAGTGCCTGGACGCCCTCTTTGACGTGATTGGTATAGAGGAGGTATTGCGCCTGCAGCTTCTTGACGTGGCCGTACTCGGGATTTGTCTTGTCCAAGTCTTCGGACAGCTCGGTTTGCGCCGGCGTGCTACGGGCCATCATCGAGACCAGTTTGAGCGCCGCCTCGTAATGTCCCTGGTCCAGGTAGGCAAAGAACAAGCTTTCCTGCACGCTAGGACGCGATAGCGCATAAGGCTCGGTAGTCTCCTGGATCGGCTCGATGACCGCCTGCAAGGCCAGTTCGTAGGCGCGCGAGGCAAGGTCGGGCTTATCGAGATAGGCGTAGGCATCGCCCGCGGCGGCATAAGCCGAGCCCGGCAGCGGCTCGTTGGCCAGCGAGAGCTGCTCGTATAGCGCGGTGGCCTCCTTCATGCGCCCGCGCACGGACAATGCCGTGAGGCGATCGGACTGGACCGCGCGCCGCACCCCGTTGTATTCGTCGTCGGCAGGAATCCTGTCTTGCAGTGCCTGGGCTGCGGCAAGCGCGGCGTCGGCGGGAACCAGGCGATCCTGGTCATTGGAAGCGATGGCTTGCTGCCGCGCCCACCGGATTTGCTGGGCAACCACAAGATGCTCCAGCAGCAGCAGATCCCGGCGCGCGAAGACATMCGGGCGTGCGGCGGCCTGTTCCAGCGCCAGTTTTGGGGAACCTGCTTCGGCCAGGGCGAAAATGCGCTCCCTGAGCCTGTCGTTCTCGCCCGCCGATGCGGGTTGCTCCAGCCCGGCCGGCGGCCGCACGCGCGGCATTGCCGGCTTTGCGGTCTCTGCCGCGCAATGCTCGCGGGCGAACAGCGCTAACAGCACGGCCGTGGTCTTGAGCGTGGTCCGCAATCGCTTGCGGCACTGCTGGGATGCGTTCACGTCTTGTTCCCCCGGAATGCCCTGCTGCAAACAAAACGTCTCCCTTGGCGTGCGGCATATCCTTGCCGGCACCAATGCGTGTAACCGGAGAGACGGACATCACACGGCCAACCTGATGGCCCTGTTGCAACGCAACGCGCCAATCCGGTCCACCGAGACATGACCTTGCTGAATCCGACCAGAAATCAAAGCGACCCCGGCGCTGCGCCGGTTGCGCCCTGTTGTTCCCATCCAATGCCTGTCGCGCGCGGCAGCGATCTGTGCTGCAGCGATGCGGCCTATGCCTCTGTATCTTCTCGTTCTGCTTTCGTCTGCCGCAAAAACGGCGGCTTCCTGCCAACCACGTCTCCAGGCGTACCCGTTGCGCCTGCCTTGATGCCTGCTTGGAGGCCGTTTCCAAAAGATGCTAGCGTCGTCGCGCGGGCCTTGCTCGCACCACTTGTACTGTCTGCGGCCGTGCGCCTAGCCAGAACCGCTTCGCTTCATGTTGAAACGGCACTCTTAGTGCTTGTGCGTCATTATTTGGTGATTGGGTGCTATTGCGACAGTCGCCAAAAGCACTAGAGGGACCAGCTGAAAGTTGGAGGTGACCTAAACCGGGAGACCGGCCCCGTGGCCCGGGTGCGGTACGAGGAGGGCGTAATGTGCGCCACGCCGCAAACCGGTGGGACTTCGGTGGGACTTATGGCGGATGGCTGCGAATGCTGCGCGTGTTTGGTCTTGTCGCGGCAATCCAGGGGGGGGAGCGCCATGGCAATCTCACATGCAGCGCGCCCTGCGGCTGTTGTGCGCCGCTTCAAGGTGTCGCCCGCCGACTATCCGGTGGAGGCCACCCACAAGCAACGAACGCAATATGTGATCTTCGAGACAGGACCCCTGGGGACAGGCATGCGCCGGCAGCAATGACCTGCGGCTGGCCCGCCCGGCAACGGCGCGGCCCTCTGTCACCCCCCTACGCAGTTGAAGGAGCGGGCCGAGACCCGCTGTGCAGCTTCGGTCTGCTTCTACCAGTGTCACTGCAGATGCTGGCCCCCATTGATCGCAATGTTTGCGCCAGTCAGGAAAGCCGCTTCACGCGAACATAGGTAGACAATCAAGGCCGCCACCTCCTCCGGCTTCCCCAGGCGGCCAACCGGGATTTGCGGGATGATCCTGGTGTCCAGGATCTCCTGCGGCACCGCTGTCACCATCTTGGTCGCAATGAACCCGGGAGACACGGTGTTGACCGTCACGCCGCTCTTGGCTACCTCGAGCGCCAGCGATTTCGTGAAGCCATGCATGCCTGCCTTGGCCGCTGCATAGTTGGTTTGGCCAAAGCCGCCTTTCGAGCCGATGATGGATGACACATTCACGATCCGCCCCCAGCCGCGCTTGACCATCTCGTCGCACACCGGCTTGGTCATATTGAACACCGAATCGAGATTCGTCCGCATGACCGAGTCCCAGTCAGCTTTTTCCATCTTCCTGAAGCTCGTGTCCCGCGTGATTCCGGCGTTGTTGATCAGAATGTCGACAGGACCAATCTCCGCCCGAATCCTCGCCACACCCAGCTGGCATGAATCGTAATCGGCCACGTCGACCGGAAAGGCATGGAATCGGCGTCCGCTTTCCCCCATCCGCGACAGCCAGCTGGCAACACCCGCGTTCCCCGGGGAGTGGGTCACAACCACCTCACAATCCGCTTCCAGCAGCCTGGTGCTGATGGCCTCTCCCAATCCCCCCATCCCCCCCGTTACCAGGGCTATCCTCGTCGTCATGATTTGAATCCTCCATACACTGCGTTGATGGCCAGGTCGTTGACACGGCCGTGGGAGCAGGTGGCCGAAGCCCAGCCTGCCGCTGGACATGGCCTGCGTTCGCAGCGGCCCCGCGAAGCGAAGGGGCCGCTGCGGCCATCGCGCGGCCTACTGCCGGACGGCTCGGGCAGCCGGTTGCTTCACTGACCTGGAGGCCGCTTCGGCCGCCGTATTAAAGCTGCTCTGCGCAACGTGCGCTGCCTGCTTTGCCGTCGACTGCATGGTCTCGTATAGCGTGTGGGTTGCATCGATTGCCGACTGCCAGGCGGCGACAGCCGCGCTGGAACCTGCTGGCGCAGCGCTCACCGCATTGTCAAGGAGACGCTGCACCCCGCGCTTGTTTTCCTCGTAGTGCGTTTCCGCCGCCTTGTCGAATTCGACCCGCGTCGCGGACGCGATTTCAAAAAATTGCAGGCGATACGAGAGCGCTTTTTCCGTCGCTTGCTTGAGCAACTCGATCTGCAATGCGAAAAATTCCTGGGGGTCCTTGACCGACAGGGCTTTGCGCGCGCCTTCACAAGTCTCGGATAGCGCGCCTTTCGTCGTCTCGATATTCAATGCAAGCAGCTTCTCAAAACCTTCGACAGCTTTGGTCGTCAGACCTGCCGCGGCGTCAATCATCGCCTTCTGCGCAGCCAGAACTTGCTCGGGGGACAGCTGAATCATCTTGCAGCTCCTTAGTGTGACCCACGCCCCGTGCCATCCCATGACAGCACGTTCGCGGCGGAGTCGCGTGAATTGAGCGGCGGCGTAACCGCGGAGGTTCCGGTGCGCAAGAGCCGAGTGCATGCCAGGCGCCTGCAGGCATCTCAGACGGGCGCGCTGCGCCCTTGTCGTGAGGCGGGACGTGCCAAATCCGCTCTGCGGGGGACACGCCTGAAGGCTCTGAGCCAGGCGTAGCCCTGGATTGTTGGCTGAGGCCGGCGAAAGCCCGGCCCAGGCCGTTCGAGGTCGAGCGCTATTGGTTTATGCATCCAGATGCGCCTTCTGAGTTCGCACCCAAAATAACCTCGATTGGCTTGAAACCACAGATCAGATACTTTAGATCAAATTTGTATACTCTGAGATTTAATATTTTAAATTCAGAGTTAATTAATCTTCACATAGAAGATATTTAAATAAATTACCCCCGGAAAGAGGGGATCGAGATCGCAAGGCTCGTTGCAATGCATCAATTGCCTGGGCGCCCGTTACATCGGTGCGACGTGGGCCGTGCCCTGGCTAACGGCGTAGGACCGCAGGCACCGGGTATCTCGCGGAGTCCGTGTTTGGCAAGTGCCTTCGCGAAGTGTCGATCGAGATCGTTTTCGAACAACGATTGCTCATGGGCCTGCATGGCTGCACGGCCGCCTTTCGCCAGGGCGTGCGCAAGAATGCCGGTGTCGGTATGCTGCGGTTAGCTGCCCCAGTCGGTATTGAGTTGCGGTAGCGCAAGCGCGGACATCGCGGCCAGGAACGCCTGCTGATGAAGCGCCACTGAGTCCGTCAGCGTGCCATCGATGTCCAGAACAAGAATGCGGTCAGTTGTCATGGTCAGGCTCTGGTTGGCAGGTAGCGCGCGTGTGGCATGCGAGAAACGCCCCTCCCGACACTGGGCTGGTTAGCTGGCTATCAGGATGTCTTCATAGAAGGCGCCGAATGGCTTGGTGGGATGGGCGATCTGGATCTCCAGAATCCACAGTCCGGTCTTGGGGCACAGTTCATTGTCTCCCAAGTCCCCCGCCCGATAGATCGCATGGGGGAAATCGGATACGCGGTGCCCCTTGATTTCGAGGTTGAGCTTCCAGCCCGCAGCCTCGGCCCTCTGCGCTGCATATTGGTATAGCGCCGGTCCGCCAAGGCCATCTTCACGCCAGCGCGCGCTGACTTCTTGCCAGAGGGTGCGCGCGGCCTCGGCGCAGGCATGCATCTCCGGGTCCTCCCCCACGACGAAGGTATCACCCGCATCGCCTTCATGATCGTCCCAGACAATGCCGAGGTCTATGAAGAAGATGTCATGCGCACCGAGAACATGATCCGGATCTATGCGCTCCTTGAACGTCTTCAGGGTGTTCCGGCCAAAGCGCACGATGATCTGATGCCAGATGCGCTGCATGCCCATCGCTTCGAGCGTGATGCGGGCAAAATCACAGGCCTGTTTTTCGGTCATGCCTGGACGAATGCCCGCGGCAATACGCTGGACCCCTTCGAAGGTCTTGTCCCGCGCGTATTGCATGGCGGGCAATGAGAATTTGGCCCCAACGGCTTCCCGATCCAGCCTTGATGTGCTTTCCATGAAAAATCCAGATGTCGTCATGATTCTGCCGAGTTGAGGCGGGCTGCGGTGCTCCCGCTTGATTTTCGAAATATATCATTGAATATAACGAGTGGGCATTACGACACTCCCGGTCATGCCGAATCGGTTTCTGCGAATCGAAGTGGTGGGGTGGCCGCTCCCGGACGCGATGCGCTCACCGCGCCACCGCGAGGTCATGCGGGCCGCGCGAGAAGTCGCACACAAGCCGGCTGACTTCAGCAATGACATCCAGCGCCGCACTGAAGGCATCGTCCCGGTACACCGCGCAATAGACCAGTGGCGGTGGCATGGGGTCGCTCTTGACCACGCGCAAGAGTCCTTGCTCGATATCCGCGGCGAAGTAGTCCAGGGCAAGCTGGCTGATACCGAGTCCTTCGATGGTCAGTGCTCTCAATACGGTCAGGCTGTTGGTGGCAAATACCTTCTTGAACTTGAATCCATGCTCCCGGCGCCAGGCGCCGTAGAACGTGTTCTTCGCGGACCCGATGGATTGCTCCAGCACCGGATACTGGGCAAATTCCTCGGGCTGCAGCGGCCTGTCGGGTAACGCGAGGGTGGGGCTTGCCATCCACAGGTCTTCCACGCGGCCCACCTCCACTGTCTTGTAGGCTTCGCCCCAGAACGTGCCCGGCAGGATCGCCAGGTCGATCTTGTTTGCCTCCAGGCCTTCAAACAGGTTCATGCCCGCATCCACCACAGGCTCCAGTTGAAGCTCCGGATGCCGGTTCTTCAGTTCCTTGAGCAGCCTGGTCAGCCAGGTCAGCGCGATGAGTTCGGTGACGCCGATGCGGTAGGTGCCGGTGAGCTTGTCGACCTGCCCGACCTCCGCATCGATCCGCTCGCGCAGCCGCATGGCTTCTTCGGCGAGGATCAGGAGCCGGCTGCCGGCATGCGTGGGCACGAGGCCCTTTGGCGTGCGGTGGACGAGTTGCACGCCCAGGACCGCCTCCAGTTCGCCGACACGCTTGGACATGGCCGATTGCGTTGCGTGGAGCTTGGTGGCCGCCGAACTGAAGGATGCATGCGTCACACAGAAGTAGAAGGCTTCCAGTTGCTTGAACGTCACAGACATTTGATTTCCCGATTCTGCGCAGCGACATATTCTCGCACCAACGATGCCATCGTCACGAAAAAATGGAATACCGGTGCAATCCGATTTCTCGTTTTGCCGGGCCGCTGCGGGGGCGGATACTTTCTCCCACGATCCCTTCCATCCTTCCATGGCCACGCCTCATGCTTCAGCTCACCGACCGACTCAACCGAATCAAGCCCTCTCCCAGTTCCATGGCGGGGCAACGCGTGCGAGAGCTCCGCGCGGCGGGGCGCGATGTGATCGGCCTCACCGCCGGGGAGCCGGACTTCGAGACGCCGGCCCACATCCGGGAGGCCGCCTGGGGCGCGATGCAAGCCGGCAAGACGCGCTACACCGATGTGGGCGGCACGGCCGAGCTGCGCCACGCCGCCGCGCAGAAGTTCAAGCGGGAGAACGGTCTCGACTATGCGGCCAGCGAGATCATCGTCAGCACCGGCGCCAAGCAGGTCATCTTCAATGCGCTCATGTGCACGGTGCAACAGGGCGACGAGGTCATCGTGCCCGCGCCATACTGGGTGTCATACCCGGATATCACGCTGTTTGCCGGTGGCGTGCCGGTGTTCGTGGCATGCAGGCCGGAGAACGGGTTCAAGCTCACGCCCGAGGATCTCGAGCGGGCCATCTCAGCGCGGACCCGCTGGCTGATCCTCAATTCGCCGAACAACCCCAGTGGTGCCGCCTATACCCGTACGGAACTGGTTGCCCTTGCCGAGGTACTGGAGCGTCATCCGCACGTCTGGGTGATGACGGATGACATCTACGAGCACCTCACCTACGACGGCGCCGCCTTTGTCACACTGGCGCAAGCCGCTCCGTCACTGAAGGCACGCACGCTGACGATCAACGGCGTCTCGAAGGCCTACGCGATGACGGGCTGGCGCATCGGCTACGCCGGCGCGCCGGCGCCGCTCATCAAGGCGATGGTGAAGCTGCAATCGCAAAGCACGTCCGGCGCCAATTCGGTGGCGCAGGCCGCGGCAATCGCGGCGCTGGATGGCCCGCAGGATTTCATCGCGGCCAACAAGGCGGTGTTCCAGGCGCGCCGGGACAGGGTCGTCGCCGCGCTCGGGCAGGTCGACGGCATTCACTGCCAGGCGCCGGCCGGGGCATTTTATGTCTTTGCGTCGTGCGAAGCGCTGATCGGCGCGCGCACACCGCACGGCTCGGTGATCCGGTCCAGCGACKACTGGGTCAACTGGCTGCTGGACTCGCAGGATCTCGCGGTATTGCAGGGTTCCGCCTACGGCGTCGATACGCACTTCCGGCTTTCGTTTGCCGCCAGCATGGCGCAGCTGGACGAGGGCTGCCGCCGGATCGAAGCCGCGGCCGCCGCATTGATTCGCTAGGCATCGCACGACCTTCCTTCACTCCATCCACCAGGGCGCACCATGAACTTTCTGCTGAAGTGTCTTCGACTCGCCGCGGCGGGCTTGCCGCTGCTTGCCACGGCTGCCCATGGCGAGCCCGCGTATCCCTCGAGGCCGATCCGCATCCTTGTGGGCTTTTCTCCTGGTGGCTCGAACGATATCGTCGCCCGTCTGCTGGCGCCCAAGCTGTCCGAGGCCCTGGGCCAGCAGGTGCTCATCGACAACCGCCCCGGCGCCGGCGGCAACATCGCTGCCGACACCATGCTGAAAGCGCCCGCCGATGGCCACACCCTGATGATCTGCACCACGGGGATGCTGTCCATCCAGCCGTCCTTGCAGAAGCTCAGCTACGATCCGCAGACCGACATCATTCCCGTGTCCCTGATCGCCAACACGCCGTACATCGCGCTGGTCAACGCGGCGCTGCCCATCCACAACGTCAAGGAACTGATCGCATATGCCAAGGCCAATCCGGGCAAGCTGAACTTCGCTTCGTCCGGCAATGGCACGGCGGGCCACCTCGCGGGCGAAATGCTCAAGCTGCGCGCCGGCATCAACATCGTCCACGTGCCTTACAAGGGCACGGGCCAGGCCATGACGGACCTGCTTGGCGGCCAGGTCTCGCTGATCTTCGACCAGCCCATCAGCTCCCTGCCGTACGCCAAATCCGGAAAGCTGCGCGTGCTTGGCGTGGCGTCGCTGCAGCGCCTGCAGTCGCTGCCCGACGTGCCAACCTTTGCGGAGTCGGGCGTGCCTGGGTTTGACCCCGTGGCGTGGACCGGGCTTTGCGCCGCCAAGGGCACGCCGGCCAGCGTGGTGGCGCGCTTGCAGCACGACGTGGCGCAGGTGCTGCGCCAGCCGGACGTGGCACAGCGCCTGAGCCAGGACGGCATGGAAGTGGTTGGCAGCACGTCGGATAAATTCCGCGAGTTCCTGGTCTCCGACAAGCGCAAATGGGTGGGCGTGATCAAAGAAGCCAACGTCACGCTGAATTGAAGGGACACGGCATGGAAATCGACATCGACATCGACATGAACATCGAGAGCAACCTGCCGGATATGGTCCGGGATTTCGCGCGTGTTCGCCCGGACCTGGTCGAGCAGGCGTCCCGGTTCGCCGCCTCGATCTTCGCGGATGTGGCGGGGCGCCGGGGCGGCATGCACGGGCGCATCGCACCGCTCGATCGCGCCAGCCGCTTCTGCGGGACCGCGCTCACGGTCGAAGTCCGGCCGGGAGACAACCTGATGATTCACGCCGCCATGGCGCTCGCAAAGCCAGGCGATGTGATCGTGGTGGACGGCAAGGGCGACCAGTCTTGCGCGCTGATGGGGGCCATCATGGCGAACCAGTGCAAGGCGCTTGGCGTGGCGGCGGTGGTGCTGGACGCGGCATCGCGCGACGCCGACGAGATTCGCGAGCTGGGCTTTCCGATGTATTCCGTGGGCACGAATCCCAATGGCCCCACCAAGCTTGTGCCCGGTCGCGTCAACCATCCGATCCAATGCGGCGGCGTTACGGTCAGGGCCGGTGATCTCGTGATCGGCGACGCCGATGGCGTGGTGGTGGTCGAGCGCGAAAAGGTGGCCGAGCTGATCGGGAAGGCGGCCGAGAAGGTGGCGGCGGAGCGCAAACGGATCGATGGCATCCGGTCCGGCCAGGCGTTGCGCCCGGCCTGGCTCGACGCGTCCTTGCAGGCGGCGGGCGTGCTCAAGGCGGGCGAGGCGCTCTGAGCGCAGCAGGCACTCTGGGTCTGTCCCAGGCCCTGGCCCGTCCGATATAAATAGAATTAACAAGAATTGTTATCAATATCTTTCTTGTCTAATTTAGGTACCCCACGTTGTCCCCATGCCATCAGCGATCTTACTAGTGGACGAAATAACTTCTGTGCGTCATATTTCCCCTTAATACTTCCTTAAGTATTCACGCTATACCGTACAACTTTAGTCAAATCCTTACTTTGAGGGCTGGCCGAAATGACGTTGGAGGGGCTCGCTGGTCCGGCAGTTGCATGGCTCGCGGCAGGATATGCCGTGGCGGCGGCGTGGATCAGCCGACGCGCCTCGCCCGGCCCGGCGCCCGCCTGCGAAGCCCCGGATAGCTCCAGCATCCGTCCGGTGAGCGTGCTCAAGCCGCTTTGCGGCGCCGAGCCGCATCTCTATGAAAACCTGGCCACGTTGTGCCGGCAACAGCACCCCGCCTACCAGATCGTGTTCGGCGTGCGCGCTGCCGACGATCCCGCCATTGGCGTCGTGGAGCGCTTGCGCGCCGATTTCCCCGCCTGCGAGATCGATCTGGTCATCGATCCCCGGGTGCATGGCAGCAATCTCAAGGCCAGCAACCTGATCAACCTCTGCGCCAGCGCGCGCCACGCATGGCTGGTGGTCGCCGATAGCGACATTGCCGTGGCGCCGGATTATCTGGCACGCGTTACCGCCCCCCTGGCCGATGCCCGGGTCGGTGTGGTGACCTGCCTGTATCGCGGCCATCCGGTTGGTGGCTTCTGGTCGCGCCTGGGGGCGGGATTTATCGACCACTGGTTCGCGCCTTCGGTGCGGATCGCCCACGCGGGCGGCTCCCGCAGTTTTTCCTTTGGCGCCACTATTGCGCTGCGGCGTGATGCGCTGGCCGCAATTGGCGGGTTTGAAGCGCTCTCCAATCGCCTTGCCGACGATTTCTGGCTGGGCGAGCTGGTTCGGCGCCAAGGGCTGGAGACGGTGCTGTCGGATGAAATGGTCACCACCGATGTGACTGAATCAAGACTTGTTGATCTCTGGGCGCATGAATTGCGGTGGATGCGCACCATCCGCTCGCTCAATCCGGCTGGCTTCGCCTTCACCTTCATCACGTTCACCTGGCCAATGCTGGCGCTGGCCGCCTGGATTTCGCCGCAGCCGCTAGTGCTGGCCGCGGTGGTGATGGGCGGGCTCGCACGCAGTTTCCTGGCTGGCGGCCTCGGCGCCACCCTGATGGCGCCGCTGCGTGATACTTTGCTGCTCGTGGAGTGGGCGGTAGCCCTGGCCGGATCGCAGGTGCGTTGGCGCGATCGGATATTGCCGGTGCGAGACCCTTCCGCGGCCGACGCGCCGCTGCAGCCGCGCGCGCCGGCGGCGCGTGCGGGCATGGAACCTTACCAGGGTGCTGGCGTAACGCTTCGCCCCCTTCCCTTGATGACGGAGGGGACGGACAATGGCGTGCCGGAACGCCAGTCGTCCCGTTCGAAAAACGGCTTGAATCCCCCGAGGCTGCTATGAAAACCTTGTTCCTCCAGGTGCCTTCCTTCGATGGCTTTGACGGTGGTGCCGGCTCGCGCTACCAAGCCAAGCGCGAAATCAAATCGTTCTGGTACCCGACGTGGCTGGCGCAGCCCGCCGCCCTGGTGCCGGGCAGCCGCGTGCTCGATGCGCCCGCCGACGGCCTGGGTGTGCAGGAAACGCTGGATATCGCCGCCGGCTATGAGCTCGTCATCATCCACACGAGCACGCCGTCCTTTCCCACCGATGCCAAGTTCGCGGAAGAACTCAAGGCACGCCATCCCGGGGTGATGATCGGCATKGTAGGCGCCAAGCCCGCCGTCGACCCCGGCGGCACGCTCGGCGCGAGCCCCGCCATCGATTTCGTGTGCCGCGAGGAATTCGAMTACACCTGCCAGGAGRTGGCCGCCGGCAAGCCGCTCAAGGACGTGCTCGGCCTGAGCTACAAACTGCCCGATGGCTCGCAGGAGCACAACGGCCCGCGCCCGATGATCGAGAACATGGACGAGCTGCCTTTCGTGGCGCCCGTCTACAAGCGCGACCTGAAGATCGACAACTACTTCATCGGCTACCTGAAGCACCCCTACGTCTCGATCTATACCGGGCGTGGCTGCCGCTCCAAGTGCACCTTCTGCCTGTGGCCGCAGACCGTGGGCGGGCACCGCTACCGTACGCGCTCCCCGCAGAGCGTGGTCGCCGAGGTCAAATGGATCAAGGAGAACATGCCTGAGGTCAAGGAGATCATGTTCGACGACGACACCTTCACGGATTTCAAGCCGCGCGTGGAGGAGATCGCGCGAGAGCTGGGCAAGCTGGGCGTGACATGGTCCTGCAATGCCAAGGCCAACGTGCCCTACAGCACGCTCAAGATCATGAAGGAAAACGGCCTGCGCCTGCTGCTGGTGGGCTACGAGTCCGGCGACGACCAGATCCTGCTGAATATCAAGAAGGGCCTGCGCACCGATATCGCGCGCCGCTTCACCGAGGACTGCCGCAAGCTCGGCATCATCATCCACGGCACCTTCATCCTCGGCCTGCCGGGTGAAACGCGCGAGACGATCGAGAAGACCATCGCCTACGCCAAGGACATCAATCCGCACACGATCCAGGTCTCGCTGGCAGCGCCCTATCCGGGCACCACGCTATACCGGCAGGCGGTGGAAAACGGCTGGCTGGAAGACAACAAGGTGATCAACCTGGTCAACGACAAGGGCGTGCAGCTGGCCGCGATCAGCTATCCGCACCTGAGCAAGGAAGAGATTTACCACGGCGTGGAAACGTTCTATAAGTGCTTCTACTTCCGTCCGGGCAAGATCTGGGAAATCGTGCGCGAGATGCTGGGCAGCTGGGACATGATGAAGCGCCGCCTGCGCGAAGGGGTGGAGTTCTTCCGCTTCCTGCGCTCGCACGAGGCCTGACCCTGGCAAGCGATCCTGTGGCGTCCGATGATCCTGCGCGGCGTGCCCTGATCATCACCGCCGACGATTTCGGCCTGCACGGCGGCGTCAACGAAGCGGTGGAGCTGGCGCACCGCGATGGCGTGCTGAACGCCGCCAGCCTGATGGTGGGCGCGAGCGCGGCCGCCGACGCGGTGGCGCGCGCCAGGCGCCTGCCGCGCTTGCGCGTGGGCCTGCATGTGGTGCTGGCCGACGGCCCGGCCGTGCTGGCCCSGGCTGCCATTCCGGCGCTGGTGGACGCGCATGGCCGCTTCGGCTCGGCCATGGCGCGTGACGGCTTCCGTTTTTTCTTCCTG
Organism: Cupriavidus sp. 01L46; assembly: GCF_056399905.1. NCBI lineage: Bacteria > Pseudomonadati > Pseudomonadota > Betaproteobacteria > Burkholderiales > Burkholderiaceae > Cupriavidus > Cupriavidus sp. 01L46. Next base: position 33,810 of record NZ_JBFTSF010000008.1, on the reverse strand, counting down.
CCGCATGTGCGGCGCCAGCTGGCCGCGGAGATCCGCGCCCAGTTCGAGGCGTTCGCCGCCACCGGGCTGACGCTGGACCACGTGAACACCCACAAGCATTTCCATTTGCATCCCACCGTGTTGTCCCTGATCTTGCAGATCGGCCGCGAGTTCGGCCTGCGCGCCATGCGCCTGCCCAGCGAGCCTGCGGCGCTGCTGCTGCTGCGGCCCTGGCTGGCCCTGCTGCGCAGGCGGCTGGACCTGGCCGGCATTGCCCACAACGACTACGTGCTCGGCATCGCCAATAGCGGCGGCATGGACGAAGCCACCTTGCTGGCCGCGCTGGCGGCGCTGCCGGCGGGCGTGGGCGAGATCTACCTGCATCCCGGCGTGGTCTCCGGCGCCGAGGTCGCACCCAGCATGCATGGCTATCGCCATGCCGACGAGCTGGCCGCGCTGCTCTCGCCCCGCGTGCGCGAGGCGCTGGAGCGCACCGGTGTGCGCCGCGGCGGCTTTACCGACATCTTTGGCGCGCCCGGTGCCCTGGCTCCCGCATGAAGCGCCTGATCTACCTGACCGGGCTGTTGGGCATGCTGGCCCTGACGGCACTGGTGCTGCACGAAGGCGCGGCCGACATTGGCCGCATCGTTGGCCAGGCCGGCTGGCCGCTGCTGCTGCTGGTGCCCTTCCACGCGCTGCCGCTGCTGCTGGACGCGCAAGGCTGGCGGGTGTTGCTGACTTCAGCCGATCCCGATGAGTCCGCCGGCCTTGCCTTCCTGTGGTGGGTGGCCACCGTGCGCGAGGCGGTCAACCGGCTGTTGCCTACCGTGGGTGTGGGTGGCGAGCTGGTTGGCATCCGGCTGACCAGCTTGCGCATCACGGATACCACGGCAGTGACCGCCAGCATCGTGGTGGAGGTCATGGTGACGCTGTTCGCGCAGTACCTGTTCTCCGCGCTCGGCGTGGTGTTGCTGCTGCTGGCGCTCGGTGGCGGCGATGGCCAGGCCTGGGTGATCCTGGCGGGCCTGCTGCTGTCCTTGCCGGTGCCAGTGCTGTTTGCGCTCTCGCTGCGCCATAGCGCGCTGTTCGAGCGGCTGGAGGGTGCCGCGCGGCGCTTGTTCGGCACGGACCACCGGGTGGTCGCGCTGATCGACGGCGCCCGGCTCGACGCGCAGATCCGTGCGCTGAATGCGCGCCGCCGCGAATTGCTGGCCGCGCTGTGCTGGCAGTTCGCCGGCCTGGCCTTGGGCGCGGCGGAGATCTGGTTCGCGCTGTGGCTGCTGGGCCATCCCGTCCCGCTCTGGCAGGCGCTGGCGATCGAGTCGCTGACCCAGGCCGTGCGCCATGTGGCCTTCTTTGTGCCGGCCGGCCTTGGCGTGCAAGAGGCGGTGATGATGCTGCTGGGCCACCTGCTTGGCGTCGACCCGCAGGTGGCATTGTCGCTGGCGCTGGTCAAGCGCGCGCGCGAGGTGCTCTTCGGCATCCCGGCGCTGCTGTCGTGGCAGTGGGTGGAGCTGCGGCGCTGGCGGCGCGCAGCCGTGTAGCGGTGTAGCGGTGCATGCCCCCCGGCCGGGCCGGCCAAGGGGCGCATCAGCACGCAGCGCCGGAACTGCCTACTTCAGGTCGCTGAACTTCTTGCCCTGCGCAACCAGGTCCTCGAGCAGCTTGGCCGGCTTGAAGTCCGCGCCGAGCGTCGCCTGGAAGTTCTTCATGGCTGCCAGCACCTTGCCCAGCCCGATCGTGTCCGCATAGCACATCGGGCCGCCCCGGTACACCGGCCAGCCGTAGCCGTTGACCCACACCACATCGATGTCGGAGGCGCGGATGGCCTTGCCTTCCTCCAGGATCTTCGCGCCTTCGTTGATCATCGGGTAGATGCAACGCTCCAGGATCTCCTGCTCGGAGACCACGCGGCTGGTCTTGCCCTGCCTGGCGGCAAAGTCGCGGATGATCCCCTCGACCACGGGCGAGGGGATGGCATTGCGCTTCTCGTCGTAGTCGTAGTAGCCCGCGCCGGTCTTCTGGCCGCGGCGGTCCATCTCGCACAATATCTCGCGCAGCGTGGAGCTGCTGGATTTCTCGCGGATCCAGCCCAGGTCCAGGCCGGCCAGGTCGCTCATGGCGAACGGACCCATCGGGAAGCCGAAGTTGTACAGCACGCGGTCGATGTCCCACGGCAGCGCGCCTTCGAGCACGAGTTTCTGCGCCTCGCGCTGGCGCTGGGCGAGCATGCGGTTGCCGACAAAGCCCGGGCACACGCCCACCAGCGCGGCGATCTTGCCGATCTTGCGGGCCAGTTCCATCGACGTGCGGATGACGGGTTTGGAGGTCTTGTCGCCACGTACCACTTCGAGCAGCTTCATGACGTTGGCCGGCGAGAAGAAGTGCAGGCCGATCACGGATTCCGGCCGGGACGTGGCGGCGGCGATCTCGTTGACGTCGAGCGCGGAGGTGTTGGTGGCCAGGATGGCGCCTTGCTTCACGATCTTGTCGAGCTTGCCGAAGATGTCCTTCTTCACGTCCATGTTTTCATAGACGGCTTCGATGACCAGGTCGGCGTCGGCCAGCTGGCCGAGTTCCAGCGTCGGGGTCAGCAGCGCCATGCGCTTGTCGACGTCGGCGGCGGTGATGCGGCCCTTTTTGGCGGTGTTGTCGTAGTTGGCGCGGATGGTGCGCACGCCGCGGTCCAGCGCTTCCTGCGCGGTTTCCACGATCACGACGGGAATGCCGGCATTGAGCATGTTCATGGCGATGCCGCCGCCCATGGTGCCCGCGCCGATGATGCCAACCTTCTTCACGTCGATGACCGGCGTGTCGGCCGGCACGTCAGGCAGGTTCCAGACCTGGCGCGAGGCGAAGAAGTAGTAGCGCTGCGCGGCGGATTGCGTGCCGTTCATCAGCTCCAGGAAGAGCTTGCGCTCCACCTTCATGCCTTCGTCGAAGGGCAGGTTGACCGCCGCCTCAATGCAGCGGATGTTGTACTCGGGCGCGTCGAAGCCACGGAACTTGCGGGCGTTGGCGCGGCGGAAGTCGGCGAACAGCTCCGGCTTGCCGCGCGCGGCTTCCACTTTTTCGTTGAGGTCGCGCACCTTGCGCAGCGGGCGCTGCTCGGCGTTGACCTGCCTGGCGAAGGCAATGGCGCCGGCGCGCAGCGTGGCGTCCTCGGTCACCAGGTCGAACAGGCCCATCTCCGCCGCGGCGGCCGCGCCGATGTGGGCGCCCGAGGTCACCATGTCGAGCGCCTTGGCAGGGCCGACGATGCGGGGCAGGCGTTGTGTGCCGCCAGCGCCGGGCAGCAGGCCGAGGTTGACTTCGGGCAGGCCGCATTTGGCGGACCTGGCTGCCACGCGATAGTGGCAGACCAGTGCCACTTCCAGCCCGCCGCCCAGCGCGGTGCCGTGGATGGCGGCGACCACCGGTTTGGGCGAGCCTTCGATTGCGGCTTGCACGTCGGCCAGCGACGGGCCAACCGGCGGCTTGCCGAATTCGGTGATGTCGGCGCCGGCGATAAAGGTCTTGCCCGCGCAGGTCAGGACGATGCCCTTGACGTTGCTGTCGGCGATGGCGAGCTCGACGCCAGCGAGGATGCCGGCGCGGACTGCGGCGGACAGTGCGTTTACCGGCGGCGAGTTGAGCGTAAGGATGGCGATATCGCCTTCCACGGCGAGATCGGCGACTGCGTTGATGGCGGTCATGCGTGTGGACTCCAGTGTGTCAGTGTGTCAGTGTGTCAGTGTGTCGGTGTGTCGGTGTGTCGGTGTGTCGGTGTGTCAGTTCGGGTGGCTTGATGCGAGGGCTGGCGCCCGGCTCAGAAAATCTCGAACAGCCCCGCCGCGCCCATGCCGCCGCCGATGCACATCGTCACCACGCCGAACCTGGCGCCACGGCGCTTGCCTTCCAGCAGCAGGTGGCCGCTCATGCGCGCGCCGGACATGCCGTACGGATGGCCAATGGAGATCGCCCCACCGGAGACGTTCAGGCGCTCGTTCGGAATGCCGAGCGTATCGCGGATATGCAGGACCTGGCTGGCGAACGCCTCGTTCAGTTCCCAGATGCCGATGTCGCTCATCGACAAGCCGTGCTGCTTGAGCAGCTTGGGAATGGCGAACACCGGGCCAATGCCCATTTCGTCCGGATCGCAGCCGGCAACGGCCATGCCGCGGTACGCGCCCAGCGGCTGCAGGCCGCGGCGTTCGGCTTCCTTGCCTTCCATCAGCACCATGGCGGATGCGCCATCGGACAGTTGCGAGGCATTGCCGGCGGTGATGAAGCTGCCCTCGGCCACGCGTTGCCCGTTCTTGAAGACCGGTTTGAGGGCCTGCAGGTCGGCCAGCGTGGTGCTGGGGCGGTTGCCTTCGTCCTTGGCCAGCGTGACCTGCTTCTCGCTCACGGCGCCGCTGGCCTTGTCGGTGACCAGCATGGTGGTGGTGATTGGCACGATTTCCGCGTCGAAGCGGCCGGCTTGCTGCGCGGCGGCTGTGCGCTGCTGCGATTGCAGTGAGTACGCATCCTGGGCTTCGCGGCTCACGCCATAGCGCTGCGCCACGATCTCGGCCGTCTCCAGCATCGTCATGTAGATCTGCGGCAGTGTCTGCACCAGCTGCGGATCCTGCGCGCGGTAGCGGTTGATCTTGTCGTTCTGGACCAGCGAGATCGACTCCAGCCCGCCGCCCACGGCAACCTGCATGCCGTCCACGATGATCTGCTTGGCGGCCGTGGCGATCGCCATCAGGCCGGAGGCGCACTGGCGGTCCATCGACATGCCCGACACCGTGACGGGCAGCCCGGCACGCAGCAGCGCCTGGCGCGCAACGTTGCCACCCGTGGAGCCTTGCTGCACCGCGCAGCCCAGGATCACGTCGGCGATCTCCGCCGGGTCGATGCCGGCGCGCTGCACGGCGTGCGAGATGGCGTGGGCGCCAAGTTCCTGCGCCTGCGTGTTGTTGAAGGCGCCGCGATGGGCCTTGCCGATGGGCGTACGTGCGGTGGATACGATGACTGCTTCACGCATGGGAAGTCTCCTGCTGTGTGTTGAGTGAATGCCTAACCGTGGCGATGCGCAACGTCCTTGGCGATGGCCAGGAATGTCTCCAGGTCATCGCGGATCTGTTTTTTGTTGTACTTGCCTACGCTGGTCTTGGGGATGTCCCGCGTGATGGCGACGAGCTTGGGCAGCATCCACCTGGTGATCTTGCCGGTATCGACGCCGTGCACCTTCAGGAAATCGATGACGCTGTCCTCGCTGGCCTCAAAGCCGTTGCGCACGCTGACCAGCGCCAAGGGCTTTTCGCCCCATACCGGATCGGGCACGCCGACCACTGTCGCCTCGTGCACGAAATCGGCCATCGCGATCAGGTTCTCCAGCAGTACCGTGGGCACCATCTCCGCGCCGCTGCGGATCACGTCCTTCATGCGGTCGGCGATGGTGATATAGCCCTCGGCATCCACCTTGGCGATGTCGCCGGTGTGCAGCCAGCCGTCTTGCCACAGCTCCGCGCTTTTCTCGGGGTTGCGGTAGTACTGCCCGGTCGCCCAGGGCGCGCGCACCACGATCTCGCCGACCGTGTGGTCGTCCTGAGGCACTGGCTTGCCTTTGTCGTCGACGACCTCCACCTCCACGCCAAGAATCGGCAGGCCGGATTTGACCAGCACCGCATCGGTCTCGTCCCGCTCCAGGTGGACCATGGTCTTCTTGATGAACGAGCCAACGATGGTGGGCGCGGTCTCGGTCATGCCGTAGCCCGAACTCATGCGGAAGGTGGGGATCAGGGCTTCCAGCTTGCGCTTGAGCCCGAGCGGCAGCGCGCCGCCGCCCACGCTGACGCGCACCAGGCTGCTGAGGTCGTACTTGTTCAGGTCCGGGTATTCGAGCAGCATGGCCGCGATGGTCGCCACGATGCCCACCGACGTCACCTTCTCGCGCTCCACCAGCTCGCAGAAGCCCTGCACGGTAAAGGTCCCGTGCAGCACGATCTTCTGCGCGCTATAGACCGCGACGAAAGGTTGCCCCCAGCCGTGGATGTGGAACATCGGCGTATTCAGCAGCGGCACCGCGCCTTCGCCCAGCCGCGTGCCCAGGCCATCGGCAATGTCATGGTCCGGCGTGTTGCCGATGGCGAGCTGCGCCATCATGTGGATGGTTAGCAGGTAGAGCTGGCGGTGCGTGAAGATGGCACCCTTCGGCTGGCCGGTGGTGCCGGTGGTGTAGCACAGCGTGGCGTTCACGTCCTCGTGCAGGGCGGGMCACTCGATGGTCTCGGCCTGGCGGGCGATCAGCGTTTCGTACTCGATGATGTTGGGGATGCGGGTCTGCGGCAGCCCCGGCTTGTCCGACATATAGACCACCAGCTCGACCACATCCTTGATCTGGTCGTAGATGCCTTCCAGCAAGGGCATCAGGGTGTCGTCGACAAACAGGATCTTGTCCTGCGCGTGCCGGATGGTGTAGACGATGTGCTGCGGGGACAGGCGGACATTGATAGGGTGCAGCGTGGCGCCAATGCCCGTCACGCCGTAGTACAGCTCCAGGTGGCGGTGGGTGTTGAGCGCCATCGTGGCGATGCGCTCGCCAGGTTCGCCAGGCATGCCGGCTTGCACCTTGAGCTCGCCGCGCAGGCCGTTGGCCAGCTGCGCCACGCGGCGGTACCACTGCATCCAGGTAAAGYGGAAATACTCGCCGGTGGCGTGGTTGCGGTAGACAACGCCGATCTCGTTGGGGTACATCCGCACCGGGCGCTTCATGATCGTGGTGAGTACAAGCGGGTAGTGCGTGCTGAATTCCGGATAGGTCCTGAATGTCATCTTGTCTCCTGGTGATCTCGATGTTCCCGATGTTCCCGTTGATCCTGACGTTGGCGCTATGTGTTGCCCTCGCGCTGCGGCCGCGGGCGGCGGCGCGGCTCCTCCACCCGCAGGGCGAGCGCAAAGGCGATGCTCATGACCACCATGGCCGCGACAAACACCAGCGAGAAGCGCACCCCCTGCGCCAGCAGGCCGCCGAGGATCGGCCCGCACGCCATCATCGTGTAGGTGGCCGTATCGGACACGGCCAGCAGCATCGGGCGGTCGCGCCGGTTGCCGAACTCCAGCGCAAAATTGTCCGCGGACAGGAAGTAGCCGCCAAAGCTGGCGCCCAGCCCGCAGAACACCAGCAGGAATGCGCCCAGGCCATCGCAGAGCAGCAGCGCGGCGGTGGACAGCACCCACAGCCCGATGCTGCACAGGAACACCAGCCGATAGCCGTGGCGGTCGGCCAGGCGGCCCCAGATCAGGTTGCTGGTGGTCTGCGCCAGCAGGTAGGCAATGCTCAGGTAGCCCAGCGTGGCGCCCGAGAGCGGCAGATGGCTGCCAACGTAGATGGCATAGAACGGCACCGCCATCATGCTGAACGCCACCAGCGCGCGGGCCACGAAGAAGCGCACGTAGTGCTTGTCCGCACGCAGCAGCGCCGGCACTTCGCGCAGGCGCTGGCGAAAGCCCGACTGCACGCGCACATCGTGCAGCACCGGCTCGCGCATGCGGGTCAGCGCGGAGATGCCCAGGCTGGTAAGCACGAAGGCGGAGAGGAAGGTGGTGGCGTAGCCATTGCCGAACACATTGCCGCCAACCAGGAAGCGGCCGCCCAGATAGGCTACCGCCGCCGCGATCAGCCCGCCGAGGAAATTGCGGAACGCGCTCAGCGCGCCTCGCCGCTCCAGCGGAATGATCTTGGAGGTGAGGTAGTTGAAGGTGACGTTCTGCACGCCGTTGAACAGGCCGAACAGCAGCAGGAAGCCGGCGGCGGCGGCCAGCGCGCCGTCGCCCGAGAGCAGGAAGGCGGACAAGCCCAGGCCGAGGATCTGCAGGCGCACCAGCCAGCCCACCAGGTAGATCAGCGGCATCACGCGCTGGCGATGCTCGATCTGCGTGGCGCCCCAGATGGAGGACATCGCCATGCCGGCGTACTGCGCGCCAAGCACGCACCCCACCACCAGCTTGGAGCCGGACAGCAGGTAGATATAGGCCGGCACGAAGGTGGGGGCGGTCACCAGCCGGAAGCCGGTCATGCCCAGCATGCCGTGGATCAGGTAGGCGCGCGCGTTGCGTGGCAGGTGCTGCTGTACGTGGGCGCGGAAGCTGTCCTCCGCCTGTGCGTGCGCATCGCCATGTCCGGCATTTTTTCCAGGAGCGGCCTGCGCGGCGAGTTCCGCTTTCATGCCTGAGCGTCTCCACGCATCGCCGCTTGCGCCGCGTAGTGTCGCAGCGCCCGGTCCAGCTCGACCTGCTCCAGCGAGAGCAGTTCCGTCACCGCCTTCAGCCAGTCCGGGCGCTCGCGCGTGCACACGGAGACCGGCTGCGGCGTGTCAGAGTGCTGCGCGGCCAGCATCGCGTAGTTGGCCGCGTAGCTCGGCGGGCGCACGTCAGTTGCCAGGTCGGCGATGGCGTACGGGTCGGGCGGGCCGGCGCGCGTGGTATCCACCACCGGGATGTACGGATTGCGTGCGGCGGTGCCGCCACCGGCCAGGCCGGGGCCGTCGCGCAGGATGGCGCCGCGCACTTGCTCCGGGCGCGCGCCGGCCAGCAGCAAGGCGATATAGCCGCCCAGCCCGCGCCCCGCCACGGTCGACGGGCCCAGGTGCGCCAGTGCGATATCCGCATCCGCCATCAAGAACTCGCAGCTGTAGCCGCCGCCGCGCGGAATGTCCGAGAGCCCGTGCCCGGTGAAATCCAGCGCGTGCACCGTGCCGGGCCAGCCGGCGTACTCGGCCGGTAATATGTCCGGCGATCGCTCGCCCAGCCCGTGCAGCAACAGCAGCGCGGGCCCGCTGCCGGTCTTGAGCGGATGCAGGGCAAGGCGCAGGCGGTTGTGGCGCAGGTAGAGGGTCATGAACGGAGGAAGGGCAGGATGCGTTGCGCGGTCTCGTGCGGCCGCTCGATATGGATGAAGTGCCCGGTGTCGGCCATCACCTGCACCTGGGTCGAGGGCGGAAAGTATGGCGCCAGGTCGGCCGCGGTGACATCCCACCCCATCGGCTCGCGCTCCGTGCCGAAGATGGCCAGCATGGGAATGGGAAAGCCCGGCAGGCGGTCGGTCATCCAGCGCGCGCGCATGGGGCCAAAGCCGGAGGAGCCGATCACCGGGTCGAGTTTCCAGCGCCAGCCGTCCGCATCCTGCCGCGCGCCGAGCGCGGCCAGGTAGCACAGCCACGCATGGGCCAGCCGCGGGTTCATCCGGGCGCGCCGCCGGGCGAGTTCTTCAAGGGTGCCGGGCTTGCGTGCGAGGCCCGGGCTTTGCCGGCGCGTATCGAGCCAGCGCGTGATGATGGGCGCGGTCATCGATTTCTTGTCGCGCACGGCGCTGTCCGCGTGCGGATTGCGAAAGGGCAGGCCATCGATGGCGACGAAGCGGGTGAACCGGTGCGGCAGCGCCTGGATCGCATGCACCAGCAGCGAGCCGCCCTTGCTATGGCCGATTGCGATCAGCGGCTCGCGCGTGACCGAGTCGGCCACTGCCAGCAGGTCCCGCTCGTCCGCAACCCAGCTGTACAGGTCGGCATGCTCGGAGTCGCCGTGGCCACGCTGGTCGTAAGACACCACGCGGTAGCCGGCATCGGCCAGCAGCGGCGCGAAGACATCGAAGGTCCGCGCGAAATCCATGGCGCCATGCACCAGCAGGACCGGCGTGGCGTCGATTGCGCCCCACTCATGGACGGCGATGCGGATGCCGTCGGCGCTGACGGTGCGCGAGCGATCCGGCGCCCGGGCACCGGGAAAGGCAGGGATGGCACAGCGCGGCGCGCTGCTGGCTTCAGCCTCCACATTGTCTCCTGGTTGCGCCACACGGGCGCGGACCGGCTTGGTGTGCTTTCCGGTTTAGTGGTTACGGTATGTTTCCGGGAATGCTATCACATTGGTGGAAAATGCATGCTTGTGAGCAATGATGGGGTGCTTTGGCATGCTGCATCTCAGTTTTAGGAAATGGAGTATTGATGTTGCGGGGTCGGGCTTATATAACGAATCCAAATCAAAACAAGACAAGCCATAAAAACAGGAGACAAGCGTGGATGACCTGGAAACCTTCCGGCAGGAGGTACGTGCCTGGCTGGAAGCGCAATGCCCGCCCGAAATGCGGCAGCCCGTGCGCAACGAAGATGACATCTGCTGGGGCGGGCGCAAGTTCCGCTTCCAGTCCGAGGCGCAGCGGCTCTGGCTCGCGCGCATGGGGGAGAAGGGCTGGACGGTGCCGGAGTGGCCGCGCGAGTATGGCGGCGGCGGCCTCTCCCGCGAGCACGCCAAGGTGCTGCGTCAGGAAATGCAAGCGCTTGGCTGCCGTGTGCCGTTGCAAAGCTTTGGCATCTGGATGCTTGGCCCGGCCTTGCTCCGGTTTGGCTCGGAGGCGCAGAAGCGCGAGCATCTGCCCAGGATCGCCCGCGGCGAGATCCGCTGGTGCCAGGGGTATTCGGAGCCCAATGCCGGGTCGGACCTGGCCTCGCTGCAAACACGCGCGGACGAGCGCGACGATCACTTTGTCGTCAACGGCCAGAAGGTGTGGACTTCGTACGCCGACAAGGCGGACTGGATCTTCTGCCTGGTGCGTACCGACTTTTCGGCGCAGAAGCACACCGGCATCAGCTTCTTGCTGTTCGACATGGAAACGCCGGGCGTCACCGCGCGGCCCATCGTGCTGATCTCCGGCAAGTCGCCGTTCTGCGAGACTTTCTTTGACGATGTGGTGGTGCCGCGCGCCAACCTGGTGGGCGAGCAAAACGGCGGCTGGGCCATCGCCAAGTACCTGCTGACCTTTGAGCGCGAAATGATCAGCGGCATTGGCGGGCGCGGCCAGCGCCCGCCAATGGGCAAGCTGGCGCGCGACACGCTCGGCCAGAACGAGCGCGGCGAAGTCGACGCGCCCATGCTGCGCGCGCAGATCGCCACCTTCGAGATCGATGAAGCGGCGTTCGCCTTGGCGGGTGAGCGCGCACTGGACCTGGCCCGGCAGGGCGAGGGCATTGCCGCGTTCTCGTCGGTGCTGAAGTACTACGGGTCGGAGCTGAACAAGCGGCGCTATGAGCTGCTGATGTCGATTGGTGGCAGCGAGGCCCTGGAGTGGGAGAGCGAGCGCAGCAACGACGGCGCCACCGCGCGCGGCTGGCTGCGCAGCAAGGCCAACTCGATCGAGGGCGGCACGAGCGAAGTGCAGCTCAACATTGTCGCCAAGCGCTTGCTCGGCCTGCCCGGCGCCTGACGCCCTGACTCCACGCCAGAATGCTTAGAGGCCTACAGCCTCTTAGAGACCGACAGAGACCGACCATGGCTATCGTATTGAATCAGACCCAGGAGATGCTGCGGGACAGCGCCCTGGCATTCCTGCGCGAAAGCGCACCCATCCCGATGCTGCGCAAGCTGCGCGACACGCGGGACGACACGGGCTTCTCGCCCGCCCTCTGGCGGGAGTTTGCCGAGCTGGGCTTTGCCGGCGTGCTGATCCCCGAGCAGTACGGTGGCAGCGAGCTCGGCGTGGTGGAGGCGGGCGTCCTGATGGAAGCGCTTGGCCGCACGCTGGCCCCCACGCCGTTTTTCTCCACCGCCTTGCTGGGCGCTTCGCTGATTTCGCGGGGCGGCAGCKCCGCGCAGAAGGCGCATTTCCTGCCCGCCATCGCGGCCGGCGAGCACCTGACCGCGCTGGCGATCGACGAGGGCGCGGCGCACCGCCCGGAGCGCCAGGCGCTCGCCGCCGTGCAGCAGGACGGCGGGTTCGTGCTCAATGGCGCCAAGGTCTTCGTCATCGACGGGCATGTCGCCGATACGCTGATCGTGGTGGGCCGCACCAGCGGCAACGCCAGCGACCGCGATGGCGTCACGCTCTTCCTGGTGCCGCGCGGCGCCGATGGCGTTGCCGTGGAGCGCACTGTGATGGCGGACGCCCGCAATGCCGCGCGTGCAGTTCCGGGATGTGCGCGTGGCGGCGGACGCGGTGCTGGGCGAGACCGGTGGCGGCGCGGCCATGCTTGAGCACGCGCTCGATATCGCCCGCGCGGCGCTGGCGTCCGAGCTGGTTGGCATCGCCGACGAAGCCTTCGGGCGCACGCTGCAATACCTGAAGGAGCGCAAGCAGTTCGGCAAGATCATCGGCGAGTTCCAGGCGCTGCAGCATCGCGCCGCCCACTTGTTCAGCGAGATCGAAATCACGCGCGCGGCGGTGCTGCGCAGCCAGCAACTGCTCGACGGCGGCCCGGCGCAGCCAGTCGCGCTGGTATCCGCCGCCAAGGCGCGCGCCGGCGCCACGGCGATGCTCGCGGTGCAAGAGGGCGTGCAGATGCACGGCGGCATTGGCATGACCGACGAGTTCGAGATCGGTTTCTACATGAAGCGCGCCTGCGCCGCGCAGATCCTGCTCGGCGACACCAACTTCCACACCCAGCGCTGGGCGGCCTTGCGCGGCTACTGAGCGGCGCGCCGCAACGCACCATCCTCAACCGTCTTTGCAGGCCGTCCACGCGCAGGCGTGGGGCCTGCGCTCGCCCTCGCGTTGCGGGCCGCGCGTTTGCGCCGCACAAGCGGCCCGCAACGGCAGCGCCGACCTAGGTAAATCCACTAGGCATTCAGGGGTCAGTTCGGTTGTCATGGATTAGAACTCTGGGTATGCTGAATGGGCTATCTGCACAAACAGCAGCTCGGTGGAAGTCTCCCAGGGGTGTACCCCTGGCTCGCGCCAGATATCGCTTGATTTACGCGTCAAGCGATGATTGTCCGGTGCGTCAGGCGATCACGCGAAGCACCGAACAGGAGACGGCATGGTCGGGGCGGCATTCATTATCGTATATACGGTATCTTTTTTCAGGGCGCGCGGCGCGGCCTGGCCGGGCGTCACGGAAGCGGGCGCGCCATGAGTGCCTACATCCTGCGCCGCCTGCTGGCGCTGCTGCCCACGCTGCTGTTTGCCAGCCTGATCGTCTTTGTGATCGTACGCATGGTGCCGGGCGACGTGGTCGACCTGATGCTGAGCCAGAACGACATCAGCGCCGACACCAAGAGCCGCGAGGACCTGATCCGCGCGCTGGGCCTGGACCAGCCGATGTGGTTCCAGTACGTCCACTGGATCGGCAACATCGTGTTGCACGGGGATCTCGGCCAGTCGCTGTGGCAGGGTGAGCCGGTGCTGAAGATGGTGCTGGCGCGCATGCCCGCCACCTTCTCGCTGGGCGCGCTTGCGCTGTTCGTGGCGCTGTCGGTTGCGCTGCCCGTGGGCGTGCTCTCGGCGATCCGGCAGGACACCGCGGCCGACTACGTGGCGCGCTCGTTTTCCATCCTGATGCTGGCGGTGCCCAGCTTCTGGATGGGCACGATGATCATGGTGTTTCCTTCCGTGTGGTGGGGCTGGTCGCCCGAGGTGCGCTACGTTCCCTTCCTGGAAGACCCGCTCCAGCACATCAGCAACATGCTGGTGCCTGCCATCATCCTTGGCATGGCGCTGTCGGCCATCACCATGCGCATGACGCGCACGATGATGCTGGAGGTGCTGCGCCAGGACTACATCCGCACGGCCTGGGCCAAGGGCTTGAACGAGCGCCTGGTGATCCTGCGCCATGCGCTGCGCAACGCGCTGATCCCGGTGGTGACGCTGATCGGCCTGCAAGCGCCGCTGCTGATCGGTGGGGCAGTGGTGATCGAGCAGATCTTTGCGCTGCCGGGCATGGGGCTGCTCCTGCTGGACGCCGTGAACCAGCGGGACTATCCCGTGATCACCGGCGTGTTCCTGGTGGTTGGGGTGGCGGTCATGCTCATCAACCTGCTCGTGGACCTGAGCTACGGGCTGTTCGACCCGAAAGTGAGGCATCGCTGATGGCACGTCCAATCGCAAACGCCCCGGCGCTCAAGACGGCGCAAGCCTCTCATGCCGCCCATGCCGCGCAGCCCAAGTCCGGCCCCGGCCGGCTCGGGTCAGCCTGCGCCCTGGTGGGCCGCCTGTTCCGCGAGAAGCCGCTAGGCGCCGCCGGCGCGGTGATCTGCATGATCTTCCTGTTCTGCGGCGTCTTTGCCGACTGGCTGGCGCCGTATGGCGTCAACGAGATCAGCATGATGAAGCGGCTGCAGCCGCCTTCGTGGGCGCACCCCTTCGGCACCGACAACCTCGGGCGCGACATGCTCTCGCGCTGCCTGTACGGCGCGCAGCTCTCGGTCATCATCGGGCTGTCGGCCGCCACGCTGGCCACCGCCATCTCGGTGCTGATCGGCATCCTGAGCGGCTACCTCGGCGGCAAGTTCGACCTGATCGTGCAGCGCATGGTGGATGCGTGGATGAGCTTTCCCGACCTGGTGATCCTGATCGTGGTGGTGTCCGTGCTCGGCCCGGGCAGCTGGCAGATCATCGGCACGCTGGGCCTGCTGCTGGGCGTGGGCGGCTCGCGCATCATCCGCAGCGCGGTGGTCTCGGTGCGCGAGCACATGTATGTGCATGCCGCGCAGTCCATGGGCGCATCGACCGGCCGCATCCTCTGGCGCCATATCCTGCCCAACGTGCTGCCGCCCATCATCGTGCTGTTCACCACGCGCGTGGGCACCGCGATCCTGGCCGAGTCCGGCCTGTCCTTCCTCGGGCTGGGCGTGCCGCCGCCCGCGCCGACCTGGGGCGGCATGCTCTCGGGCAACGGCCGCACCTTCATGTTCCAGGGGCCCTGGCTGGCCTTGGCCCCCGGCATCTGCCTCACCGTCGTCGTCTATGCCATCAACGTCTACGGCGACGCGCTACGTGACCTGCTCGACCCGCGCATGCGCGGATCGCGCTAACCAACAACGGAGGATGACGATGGAGGGACGCGGCTTGAACCGGACAATGTCTTCAGTGGTGGCAGGCGTGGCGCTGGCGCTTGCCGCGGGCGCTGCCTGCGCGCAGGCCGAAGCGCCGAAGTACGGCGGCAATCTCGAGATCGGCTCCATGTATCCCACCATCTCCGCCCTGTCGTGGGACCTGGCGGACTGGAACTGGAAGCAGAACTACGACACCGGCCAGGTCTACGAACAGCTTTTCGTCGCCGACCTTTCCAAGGCCAGGCGCAATGGCGGCAAGTATCCGTTCCAGGCCGATGCGTGGCTGCCGGAGGATGCGATTCGCGGCGAGCTGGCCGAGAGCTGGAAGTGGGTCGACCCGCTGACGCTAGAAGTCAAGCTGCGCAAGGGCGTGAAATTTCCCGCCAAGGCGGGTGTGATGGAAGAGCGCGAACTGGTGGCCGACGACGTGGTCTTCAGCTACAACCGCCAGAACACCAGCGCCAAGAAGATCCCCACGTATTACGACCACCTCAACAAGGTGGAGGCAACGGACAAGTACACCGTGGTCTTCCGCTTCAAGGAGTTCAACGCCGAATGGGATTACCGCTTCGGCTGGGGCTACTACTCCGGCATCATGCCCAAGGAAGTGGCGGCCGCCGGGGCCGGCAACTGGAAGAACGTGAACGGCAGCGGGCCGTTCCTGCTGAGCAACTTCGTCCAGGGCACCGCCAGCACTTACACGAAGAACGAGCAATACTGGGATAGCGACAAGATCGCCGGCAAGGACTACAAGCTGCCCTTCGTCGATAAGGTCGTGCTGCGCACGGTCAAGGACGAGTCCACCCGCAACACCATGCTGCGCACCGGCAAGCTGGATGTGCTCGAGTCTATCCGCTGGACCGCGGTCGATGAGCTCAAGAAGAACGCACCGGCGCTCAAGTGGTCGCGCTGGCTGTCGACCAACGGCCAGTACGTGGCGCTGCGCGTCGATACCAAGCCGTTCAACGACCTGCGCGTGCGGCGCGCGCTGAACATGGCGGTCAACAAGCAGGAGATCGTCAAGCAGTTCTATGGCGGCAATGCCGAACTGTTCGCCTACCCGCAGCATCCGGACTACGCCGGCTACTTCGAGCCGCTGAGCGCCATGCCGGACTCGGTGAAGGAGCTGTTTACCTACAACCCGGACAAGGCACGCAAGCTGCTGGCCGAGGCGGGCTACGCGAAGGGCTTCACTTTCAAGGTGCAGGTATGCGCCTGCCAGCCGGAGCACCTGGAGCTGCTGCCGCTGATCGGCGCCTACCTGGAACAGGTTGGCGTGCGCATCGAGATCCAGCCGATGGAGTACGGCGCGTTCCTGTCGGCCATGACCACCAAGACCAATGCGCCCGGCTACCTGATGAGCAACGGTCATACCAACCCCACCACCACGATCCGCAAGAGCTTCGTGAAGGGCCAGGTCTGGAACGCCGCGCAGTGGGGCGACGCCAAGTACGAGCAGCGCGTCAACGAGGCCTTCCAGATGCGCGACCTCGGCCGCCGCCAAGAGGCCTTGCGCTCGCTGACCCGCGATGTGCTCGCGGATGCGCCGTATGTCTGGTTGCCGACCCCTTACGTGTACACCGCGTGGTGGCCCTGGGTGAAGAACTACAACGCCGAGCTGCGCGCGGGCGCGGTCCGTCCCGGCCCGATCTATGCACGGATGTGGGTCGACCAGGACATGAAGAAGAAGATGGGGTTCTGATTTCGTTACTCCCACCTTGCTCCATGCTTGTCCCACACCTGTCCCTAGCCCGTCCCTTTCAAGGAGGCCCGCATGACGCAGCCCATCTTGCAGGTGAACCAGCTGACCACGCGCTTTCGCACCGACCGGGGCGTGGTCACGGCGGTGGACCAGGTCTCGTTCGATGTCGCCCCCGGCGAGACCCTGGCCATCGTTGGCGAGTCYGGCTCCGGAAAGAGCGTGACCGCGCTATCTATCCTTGGCCTGATTCCCAGCCCGGCGGGCCGCATCGAATCGGGCGAGATCCGCTTTGACGGGCAGGACCTGCTCAAGCTCAGCCCGGCAAAAATGCGTGCGATCCGCGGCAACCGGATCGCGATGATCTTCCAGGAGCCGATGTCGTCGATGAACCCGGCGCTCACCGTGGGCAAGCAGATCGCAGAGCCGATCAACCTGCACCAGGGCATGCCGTGGAAGACCGCCCTGGGCATCGCCGGCGAGCTGCTTGGCAAGGTGCAGATCCCCGAGCCGCAGAGCCGGCTGGGCGCCTATCCGCACCAGTTCTCGGGTGGCATGCGCCAGCGCGCCATGATCGCCATGGCGCTGGCCTGCAAGCCGCAGCTGATCATTGCGGACGAACCCACCACCGCGCTCGACGTCACGGTGCAAGCGCAGATCCTCGACCTGCTCAAGGACCTGGCCAGCCAGTCCGGCACGGCGCTGGTGCTCATCACGCACGACCTGGGCGTGGTGGCCCGCTATGCCGATCGCGTGGCCGTGATGTACGGCGGCCGCATGGTCGAGACCGCCACCGCGCGCGAGCTCTATGGCCATCCCGCGCACCCTTACACGAGCGGGCTGATGGCCTCGGTGCCACGCATCGACGGCGATACCCGCCAGCCGCTGGTGCCGATCGACGGCCAGCCGCCTGACCTCACCGCGCTGCCGCCAGGGTGCGCCTTCATGCCGCGGTGCCAGCTCGCCACCGATCAATGCGGCCTGTCGCGCCCCGCGCTGCGTGCCGTGCGCCCGAATCACTTCAAGGCATGCTTCTTCCATGACCATGACCACCACTGAAGCGCGGGCAGTGCCCGCCGCGCGCCAGCACGGCAAGATCGGCGACGAGATCCTGCGCGTCGAGAACCTCAAGGTGCATTTCCCTGTGACCCAGGGCGTCTTCATCAAGCGGCAGGTGGGCTCGGTCAAGGCGGTGGACGGCGTATCGTTCACGCTCAGGCGCGGCGAGACATTGGGTCTGGTCGGCGAAAGCGGCTGCGGCAAGTCCACGACCGGGCTCGCCATCATCAAGATGCTGGCCGCCAGTGGCGGGCGGATCGCCTTTGACGGCGACGACTTCGCCACCTTCAGCAAAGCGCAGGAGAAAAACTTCCGCCGCAGCGTGCAAATGGTCTACCAGGATCCGTTCGGATCGCTGAACCCGCGCATGAAGGTCTGCGACATCATCGGCGAGCCGCTCGAAGTGCACGGCATGGCCAACGACCGCGAGCGCTATCGCGCCCGCATCGCCGAGCTGCTGCAGATGGTCGGCCTGCTGCCCTATATGGCGGACCGCTACCCGCACGAGTTCTCCGGCGGCCAGCGCCAGCGCATCGGCATTGCCCGCGCGCTGGCGGTCGAGCCCAGCCTGATCGTTTGCGATGAACCCGTCTCCGCGCTGGACGTATCGATCCAGGCGCAGGTGGTCAATGTGTTCATGGAACTGCAGCGGCGGCTCGGGCTGACCTATATCTTCATTGCGCACGACCTGGCCGTGGTGCGCCACATCAGCGACCGCATCGCCGTGATGTACCTCGGGCGCATCGTGGAGATCGCCAGGCGCGACGAGCTATATGCAAATCCCCGGCATCCCTACACCAAGGCGCTGCTGTCCGCCGTGCCGGTAGCCAGCGTCGAAGCCGAGGAAAAGCGCGAGCGCATCGTGCTCAAGGGCGAAGTGCCAAGTCCGCTGCACCCGCCGTCCGGCTGCCGCTTTCACCCGCGCTGCGCGCAGGCAACGCAGCGCTGCAGGGTGGAGGATCCGGTGCTCAGGGAGCGGGGGGATGGGCAGATGGTGGCTTGCCATCTGGAGGGCTGACACGGGAAGCGGGGCGCCAGGCGTCAGCACATCAAAGCACATCAAAGCGAATCCTGGCGCTCACTGCCCTGAAAATATCCCCAGGAACAAAGGCCGGATAAACAGATCCGCCGCATTCTCCCCGGATGCATCCGGCACCCACCGCCGCAACTCCACCGCGGCATTGATCATCCCGTTCACCTGCAACGAAGCAATCGACTGATCCAGCGCCCGGATCGACCCGTCCTGCATCCCTTGCACCAGGAACCGCGCAAACCGCGCCGATAGCCGGTTCATCGTCAGCATCTTCTCCTTGCGCATCTCCTCGGGCAGCGCGCCGTAGATAGTCAGCCGCAGCAACGGTCCCTGGCTGGAAAACTGATAGCTGACCAGCGCGCGCGCGATCGCGCACAGCTTGTCCCAGCCGGTGCCCGGGCCGTCCTCCACCCGCGACTGCGCATCGCGTATCACCGCGAACATGCGGTCGAAGCAGGCCGAGATCAGGTCGTCCTTGTTCTCGTTGTGGTGATAGAAGGCCCCCTTGGTGAGATTCAGCCGCGCGGAGATGCGATCGGCGGAAGCGCCCCGATAGCCCAGTTCGTTGAGCAGTTCCGTGGCGGCGCGCAGGAAGGCTTCCTGGGTGGTCTCGGCCAGCGGGATCGGCGGTGTCGCGGCAGGGGCGCCGTCCCATCGCGATGACGGTGACGCAAAGCCGTTGAGCAGGATATCCACGACGGTATCCGCCACCTTCGGATAGTCCTCCGGCTCATAGCGTTCCACCCATGTCATCGCGCCGCTGGTCAGCGACAGCAGCAGGTGCGCCGCCGCGCTCAGGGCGCTGCGTTGCGCGGGGTCCTTGGGGGTGTCGCTGCGCAACAGCTTGCGGATGCGCCGGAACATGTCCGTGTAGGCCGCGAAGGCGACGTCCGCGTGGGTGTCGGGCAGCGAGCGGATCTCGCGAAAGCTCATCAGCTCGGGGCGCTCGCCCGTTGCCGTCAGGGCCAGCCGCTGGAAGAAAAGCGCAATGAAGCGGCGCACCCTGGCCTGCGGCAGCGGCTCGTCGGCCGTAGCGTCGGCGATGCCCGCGATTTCGTCGATGGTGCGCATCAGGCACGCCACCACGAGGTCTTCCTTCTTGCGGTAGTAGTAGGTGATGCTGTTGGTGCTCAGGCCGACTTCCTGCGCCACGTCCGAGAGCGTGGCGCCGCGCAAGCCCTTGCGGTTGAACAGCCGGGCAGCGGCATCGAGGATCGCCTCGCGTTTCTCCACGTACCGGCGTGTCGGGCGGGCTTCCGCTGTTTCCTTGAGCATGAGGCGAGATATCTGCGATGGTTGGCCGGGAGCGCGGATTATAGAGGTGGCCTGCGCGGTTTTGGGGCTGTGCCGAGTCTACCATCGCGCCGCTTTGCCTTTTCAGAGGCTTACCCGTTGTCCGGCTCCGCCGCGATGCCGCCCGCTTCCAGGCCATTGAGCACGGGCTCGATACAGTGCCAGCTGGTGGCTTGCTGGAATGCGGCGCAGGCGTCAAGCAGGGTACCTTCGGCCCAAGGCCTGCCGATCAGCTGCAAGCCCACGGGAAGGCCGTCGGGGGTGAACCCCACCGGCAGCGACACGGCAGGCAGGCCGAGATAGCTGATGCAGCGGTTGGCCCGCAGTAGCGAGGTGGTCACGCGCACCGCTTGTGCGGCGTCGTGCGCCACGGAGGCGATGCGCGGCGTTGGCACGGCAACGCTAGGCGCCACCAGCACATCGCACGCCGAGAAGACGTGATCGACAAACCTGCGCAGCGCCAGCGGCCGGTAGGCCAGGGCGCGCGCGTAATCGTCGGGGCTGGCCGCCAGCGCCGTCTCCAGCCGCAGCCGCGTGGCACGGGCCAGGCGATCCGCGTGGCTACGCAGGCGCTGGCCGTGGAGCGCTATCGCTTCGCGCCACGTMACCACGGTAGCCGCGGCATCGCAGGCCTCGACGCCGGGCACGGTCTGGTCATGCAAGCTGGCGCCCAGCGATTCGAACGCTAGCAAGGCGCCGGCAATCACCGAGGCGCCGTCGTCATGCGCTACCTCGAAGAACGGGTGCCGGGCAACGCCGATGCGCAGGCCTGCCAGCGGGCTGCGGAGGCCGCTGAGGCGTTCGAACGTGGTGGCCCGCACCGCCGCAGGATCCAGCGCGTCGAGCACCGCCGCGCAATCCCTGGCGGTCCGGGCGATGATGCCGAGCGTGTCCTGTGACGGCGACAGCGGGACTGCGCCACGCGTGGCGATGCGGCCCCAAGTGGGCTTCAGGCCAACCACCCCGCACATCGATGCCGGAATGCGGATCGAGCCACCGGTGTCCGCCGCGATGGCGAACGGCACCGCGCGCGCCGCGACCGCCGCCGCCGCGCCGCCCGACGAGCCGCCGGTGATGCAGCGCGCATCCCACGGGTTGCGGCAGTGGCCGTAGTGATCGTTCAGGCCGGTGGCACCGTAGCTGAGCTCGTCGAGCGCGGTGGCGCCCAGGCCGATCGCGCCGGACAGGTGCAGGGCTTCGAGCACGGCCGCCGGCCTTCGGGCCGCCGCAGGATCGTCGACCAGGCCGTCGACCAGGTCGTCAATCAGGTCGTCGAACAAGGAGCCCGCGCGCGGCGGCCGGGCGGGGTCGGCCAGCACGTCCTTATGCGCGAACGGGATGCCCCAGAGGGGCGCCTGGGCAGCGCCGGCCACGCTGTGCGTCTCCAGTTCGATGGCGCGGGCGAGCGCGCCTGCGTCGTCCAGCGCGGCAAAGCAATGCGTGGCGGCGTGCGCCGCTGCGGCCCGCCGCAGGCAGGCTTGCACCAGCGTGGAGGGCGACAGGCGCCGGTGGGCCAGCGCCATGCGTAGCTCGGCAACGCTCAGGAGGGTGGGGTCGGTCATCGTGCTCCTAGCGCGGTGGCGCACTGCCGCAGCCAGTACGTGTACGGCTGTGGCTGCGCTGCGAACTCCGCGTCGCCCACCGGGAAGGCACGAACGGCTTGCAGCACCGGCGCKGCCGCTGCTGCGATCTCGCCGCAGCGGCGGTCATCCAGCCGCAGCCGGAGATCCGCCGCGCGCTGCATCACCTGCGCCGCCAGGGCTGCCAATGCTGCCAATGGCGCTAGCTCAGACATGCCCGTACTTGGCCAGCGCATCGGCCAGGCTGAGCCCTTGCTGCAGTTCCACGCGGATGCTGCGCTCCTGCTCGGTCAGGCGCTCCGCCTCGAGCAGCACGGTGTCCAGCACTTCGTGCGGGATCACCAGCACGCCGTCTTCGTCGCCCAGCACGAAGTCGCCCGGGCGCACCTGCACCCATTGCGAGGTCGCGCCGCGGATGCTCACCGGCACCTGCCATCCGTTGACTTTCCAGCGGGCAATCGACTGCACCGGCGTGCGGTAGCGCGCGAACACCGGGAACGCTTGCTCGGCGATCCAGCGGATATCGCGAATGCCGCCATCGATCAGCGAGCCAACGCAGCCGCGCTCCTTCATGCCAATGGCGATCAGCTCGCCGAAGTAGCAGACGCCTTCGCCGTCGCCGCTCCAGACCGTGACATCGCCGGCGGACACGCCCGCGCAGGCCTTCATCTTGTCCGGGTCGCCGCCGAGCGCGTACGGCGACATCTGGCCACGGATGGTGTAGGCCCAGCCGGCCAGCTTGCCGCCATTGGCGGGGAACGGCGTAAAGGCGGACGAGAGGCCCTGGTCGAACAGGCCGAGCGTGTCGAGCACGTCGGCAACGTTGGAGGTATCGACCAGCAGGAATCGCTGGCGGATCGTCTCGCGCTCGGTGGCGCTGCGGGCTACGTGGGTGGTTTCCATGCTGTGCTTCCTCGGGAGATAAGTGCTACTCAGATGCTCGGGATCATGCCGCCGTCGACGCGCACGACGGAGCCGGTGACAAAGGCGGCGCGCTCGCTGGCCAGGAAGGCCACCACGTCGCCGTACTCCTCGGGCCGGCCGTAGCGCCCGGCGGGAATCACCCCGGTGCTGGCCGCCACGATGTCTTCATAGGTCTTGCCCTCGCGCCCGGCGCGGGCTTCGTCCAGCGCGCSGATGCGGTCCGTGGCGATGCGCCCGGGCAGCACCACGTTGACGCAGATGCCGTGGGCGGCTACCTCGTTAGCCAGCGTCTTCGACCAGCCCAGCAACGCCATGCGCAGCGTGTTGGACATGCCCAGGTTGGGAATGGGCGCGATCACGCCGGACGAGGTGCTGGTGATGATGCGGCCCCAGCCCTTGCGCTTCATGGCGGGCAGCAACAGGTCCGTGAGATGCATCAGCGACAGCACCATCGATTCGAACTGCTTGCGCCACTGCTCCGGCGCGACTTGCGCGGCCGTGGAAGGGGGCGGGCCGCCCGAGTTGTTGACCAGGATGTCCGGGTCGCCCAGCGTGCTCCTGACCTGCTCCACCATGGCCGTCACGCTCGCCAGGTCGGCAAGATCGGCGCGCACGCCGCAGGCTTGCCCGCCGGCTGCGCGGATGCGGGCCACCGTATCGTCCAGTGCCTCCTGGTTCTGGTCCGATACGGCAACCACGGCGCCTTCCGCCGCGAGCGCCAGCGCGATGGCCGAGCCCAGCCCGCCGCCCGCTGACATGACCAGCGCGACGCGCCCCTTGATGCCTAGATCCATGTTGTCGCTCCTTGATGGTTTTCAGGTGCCCACGCGCAGCGGGCTGCGCAGCTTGCGCAATACGGCCAGCACGCTCTGCGCCGTGATACGCCCGGTCTTGGGGTTTTCCGTGGGAATGTTCTGGATGCTCATGGAGAACGACGCGGCATCGGAATCCACCACGATCTCGTGGGTGTTGCGCGTCAGCGCCGGGTCCGCCCAGATTTCCAGGTGGGTCTTGTCCGGGCCGACGCCGGCCAGCGCCAGCGCAACCACCACGTTGAGGTTGGCGGGGAAGCCCTTGGCAGCCTCGCGGGCGGTGCCGGAGAAGATCTGGATCGGCGCCGTCACGTCGTCGATGTTGATGTTGTTCTMCACCAGGAACGGCGCCCCAACCAGGCCGCGCACCGGCTTGCGCGTGATCATGCGCACGGAGTGGATGACGCCCTCCGATGCCGCCGTCACCGCATCCAGGCCCAGCAACGCGCCGGTCGGCACGATGATCTKGCCGCCGTGCTCGCGCGCCAGGTCCACCAGGTCCATGCGCTCAAGCAGCGCCCCGCAGCTCAGCACGATCATGGTCTTGCCCGCGCGCAGCACCGGCTCGGCGATCTCGCCGACGAGTTCCGCCGGCGCGCATTCGATCACCACGTCCGCCAGGCCGGCCAGCTCGCCAAGGCCGACGATGGCCACCTCGTTGCGCAGGCCTTGCAGCGCTTGCGCCGCCTTTTCCTTGTCGCGCACTGCCACTGCCGTCAGCCGCAGGCCGAAGACGCCGGCATCGAGTTGCTTGACGAGCTTCTTGCCGACCGCGCCGAGCCCGGCGATGCCGACCCGCAGTTCTTTGTCGAATGACATTGTGTGATCTCCTGTTTGATGAACTTGTTGTTTGGCCTGGCTCAGGCGTCTTGCGCCGGCAGGCCGATGTAGTGCTGCGCGATGGCGCCCGTGGTGGTCAGCCAGATCTGGTCGCGATGGCGCACGATGTGCTCCATCGCCCGGCGGAACTGCCGCAGCCGGTAGGGCTGGCCGATCAGGAAGGCGTGGATGGAGATGCCATAGACGAGCGGCTGCTCCACGCTTTGCTCCAGCATCTCGTCGAAGTTGTCGATGATGATGTCGGCGAACTCGCTCGCCGTGGCATCGTGCAGCGCGATGGCGGGGATATCGTTGACCTCGTGCGGGTAGGGAATGCTCAGCAGGCGGCCGCCGCGCGTGTTGATCCACACCGGCTGGTCATCCATCGGCCAATCGAGGATGTAGCGGTAGCCGGCCTCTTGCAGCAGGTCGGGCGTGACGTTGCTGGGATTGACGCCGGGGCTGAGCCAGCCCGCGGGCGGCTTCCCCTCGTGGTGGGCGATGGCCTCGGTCACCTCGCGGATCAGCTCGCGCTCCTCGGCTTCGGAGAAGTTGTTCTGCTGCTCCGAGTTGGTGCGGCCGTGGCCAAGGATCTCGTCGCCGCGTTTGCGCAGCGTGTCGATCACCTGCGGGCAGTGCGCATAGCATTCGGCGTTGAGCAGCACCGACAGCGGGATGCCGAGCTTGTCGCACAGCGCGATGATGCGCCACACGCCAACCCGGTTGCCGTACTCGCGCCAGCCCCAGTTGTAGGTGTTGGGGTGCGGGATGCCGGGCGAATAGGAGATGCCGCCACCGGTGTTGTAGGCGAAGTGCTCCAGGTTCAGGCACAGATGCACCGCGAGGCGCTTGCCGCCGGGCCAGTCGAACTGCGGGCGGTCGACGATGGGCGAATAGGGAAATCTGTCGTGAGAAGCAAGCATGGCGTTATTGACCTGGCTGGATGCGTGAGCTTGGGAAAGGCGGGATCGAATGGCGGCGCAGCGTCACGGACGGTAGTCCTTCGGCGCGGTCACCAGGGAAAGATCGAGCGTGGCGAGATTGTCGCGCGTGGCCAGGATGGACGGCGTGCGCACCACCGCTGTCGTGCCCTCCTTGCGGGCGGCGGCCACGGCCTGYCTGAGCGCCTCGCGGCCCTGCGTGACGATCTGCTGCACGGACGAGCAGGCCAGCTCGCCGTTCTGCAGCATCTGCTGCGCGGTGGGGCTGAGGTTGKAGGCACTGATCTTGACGCCCTCGCGGTGGACGGACTTGACCGCCAGCGCCGCGCCCGCCGCCGAGTCATCCACCGCGGAGTAGATGCCGTTGAGCTCCGGAAAGCGTTGCAGCCAGTCGTCCACCAGGTTGATGGCGCCGTTGCGCGTGACCGCGCTGCGCGACTCCGCCACCACCTTGATGCCGGGGTATTCCGCCTTGATGGTTTCCAGGAAGCCCTGGCGCCGCAGGTCGGCCCAGGTCTGCCCTTGCTGCTGGGAGATCATGCCCACCGCGCCCTTGCCGTTGAGCGCCTTGCCAAGGCACTGTGCCTGCAGGCGGCCCATGTCGTAGTGGTCCGCGCTGATCCTGGAGGCGAGCTTGTCGCTGTTGGGCACGCTGGAGAGCCCCACCACCGGGATGCCCTTGCCAATGGCATGCTCCACCGCACCGCGGATGGCATCGCCGTTGGTGGCGCCGACGACGATGCCATCGACCTTGCGCTGTACGAGGTCCTGCAGCTGCGAGATCTGGATGTTGACGTTGGCATCGCCGCCGGCGTTGAGCTTGACCAGCGCAACACCGAGCTTCTTCGCTTCATCTTCCACGCCGTAGGTCATGGAGATCCAGAACGACGATGACAAGTCCGGCGTGGCGTAGCCGATCGTCAGCGCTTTCTGCGCCATGGCCGGCCCGCATGCCAGCAGGGCGCCTGCCAGGACGACGGCGGCCCGCAGCCGGGGAATGCTGATTCGTTTCATGATTCAAGCTCCTGTTCGATGTCGTTGCAGTGAAGGTAAGCGTTCAGCCCTGGCGCGATCCCACCCTGCGCATCAGGTATTCGAGCAAGCCCGCGGATACGATGACCGCGCCCAGCACGATCTCGGAGGCAAAGGGCGAGRTGCCGAGCAGGTTCAGCCCGTTGAGCAACGCCTGGATGAACAGGGTGCCCACCATGACCTGCCACACGGCGCCCTTGCCGCCGCTAAGCGCCACGCCGCCGATCACGCACGCGGCAATGGCTTGCAGCTCCATGCCCGCGCCGTCGACCGCGACCGCTGCGCCGCTGCGCGCCAGCAGGAACACCGCCGCCAGCCCGGCCAGCGCGCCACACAGTCCATAGGCCAGCACGCCGGCGGTGCGCACGGGCACCCCCACCAGCAAAGCCGCATCGGGATGGCTGCCGATCATGTAGAACCAGCGCCCGAGTGGCAGGCGCGCGCACAGCAGCCAGGCCAGCGCCGCGACCGGTGCGGCCAGCCACACCATCGCCGGCACACCTAGCCATGCCGCGTAGGCCAGCGACTGGATCACCGTGCCGGGTGGCAGCGGCACCGCATCGACGCCACCGGAGACGATGGTCGATATCCCGCGCACGATCAGCGTCGCGCCCAGCGTGACGACGATCGGCTCCATGCGGCGGCAGGCGATCAGGTAGCCATTGCAGAGCCCCACCGCCAGCCCGGCGCCCATGCCCAGCAGGATGGCGGGCACTTCGCCGAACTGCGCGACGGTCTGGGCGATCACGATGGACGACAGCACCGCCACGGCRCCCACCGAGATATCGAAGCCGCGCGTGACCACCACCAGCATCTGGCCGAGCGCGAGCAACAGCAGCACGGCACTTTGCGAAACGATGTTGGCCAGGTTGTCCGAGGTGGCGAAGCCGGGCGAGATCGCGCCCATCACCAGCCACAAGCCCGCGCAGGCAAACAGGCCGGTGGATTTGCGCAGCGCGGGCACGGAGCGCGGCGAGAAAGCTGACAGGGCGGCGCCGGTGCGAGCCTGCAGGGACATCAGTCGTTGCGTGTTCATGTTCGTGCGCTCAAGAGGCGTTGGCGGGAAGGCTGGGCAGCGGGCGTGCGCGCAGCGAGCGGCCGCGCAGTTGCTGGAGCAGCACGGCCGCGAGGATCAGCACGCCAAGCAGGACGCTCTGGATATAGCTGGGGAAATTGACCAGCACGAGCGCATTGCCCACCATGGCCAGGATCAGGCAGCCAAACAGCGCGTGCAACGGGCCGCCCTTGCCGCCGGTGAGCGGAATGCCGCCGATGGCGCACGCGGCGATCGCCTCGAAGGGCAGGTTGGGATAGAGGTTGGGCTGGCCCGAGCCGAGCCGCGAGGTCAGCACCGCGCCGGCTATYGCCACCAGCACGGCATTGGCCAGATAGGCCTGCAGCACGCGCGGCTTCACCGCGATGCCCGCCAGGTGCGCGGCCTCCGGGTTGCTGCCCACCAGATACCATTCGCGGCCCGGCGCTGTGTAGCGCGTGAGCGCGCCCACAACCAGCAGCGCGGCGCCGGCCAGCCACAGCGGCAACGGCAGGCCCTGCCACTGTCCCCGGCCCAGCGCGGAGAAGTCCACGCTGGTCGGGGCATCCAGCGGCACGCCGCCCACCAGCACGCCGCACAAGCCGTGCACCGCAATCATGGTGCCGAGCGTGGCGAGAAAGGCGGGGATGCGCAAGACACCAACCAGCGTGCCATTGAGCGCGCCCAGGGCCAGCACCGCCAGCGCGCCGGCGGCAAACGCGCCACCCACGCCGATGGCCGGCATGCTCAGCACGGCCACCACGCTGAACAGCGCCACCCCGGAGCCCACGGAGAAATCCAGCCCGCGCACCACGATCACCAGGCCTTGTCCGATGGCCACCAGCAACAGCACCGCCAGCACGCGCGCCAGATTGAAGATGTTGCCGCTGGTGCCAAAGCGCGGCACCGCTATCACGCAGACCACGAACAGCGCCAGGCAGACCCAGGCCGATGCCGGCCACTTTCTAAGCCAGGCCATGATGTGCCTCCTCGCGCGTGGGTTGCAGGCTGTCATTGCAATCGCTGGCGCCGGTGGTGCACGCAATCACCTGCTGCAACGCCACCCCGCGCGCAAACACCCTGGCCATGCGGCCATGGCGCATCACCACGATACGGTGCGACAAGGCCACCACCTCGTCGATGTCGCTGGACGCCACGATCACGCACGCGCCGCGGCGCGCCGCGTCCACCAGCGCATCGTGGATGGCCTCGCGGGCGTTCACGTCGACCCCGCGCGTGGGCTCGATCACCACCAGCACCTTCAGCCCGGGCAGCAGCAGGTTGCGGATCACCAGCAGCTTTTGCTGGTTGCCGCCGCTCAGCGCGCTGACGTCCAGGGCCGGATCGCCCGGGCGCACCCGCAGCGACGCGAACAAGCGCTCGCTGGCGCCGACCTCCATCGCATCGGAGACGAAGAGATGATCCGAGATGGATGCGTAGGTGGAGGCTACCGCGTTGGCGGCGCAATTGAGCCCCGGGAAGATGCCGTCGCTGCTGCGGTCGGCCGGGATCAGCCCGACGCCGCCTTGCTTGAAACGCCGGCGCGACAGTGCCGTCAGGTCCAGCTCGTCGACCCGGATGGTGCCGGCGCTAGGGGGCCGGCTTCCGCTCAGCACTTCGCCCAGCTCGATTGCACCCGAGCCGATCAGGCCAGCCAGCCCGACGATCTCGCCTCGCCCCACCGACAGCGTGACGTCGCGCAGCAGATCCCCGCAGGCGATGCCCTCGACCCGCAGCCGCGTGTTGCCCACGGCCGGGAGCGCGCGCGCGGGGCGCTCGGCCACCGGCCCCACCATGGCCTCGACGATCTCATGCGGGGTCATGGCGGCCACCGGCGCCGCGTCCACCACGGTAACGCCATCGCGCAGCACGGTGATGGTGTCGCAGACCTGCTTGATCTCGCCCAGCTTGTGGCTGATGAAGATGATGCCCTTGCCTTCGTCCTTGAGGCGCGCGACAGCGGCGAACAGACGGTCGGCTTCATGCGCGTTAAGCGCGGCGGTCGGCTCGTCGAGGATCAGCACCTCGCACTTGCGCGCCACGCCGCGCGCGATCTCCAGCAACTGCCGCTCGGCCATCGACAGGCCGGACACCAGCTGGCGCGGGTTGAGCTCCAGCCCGATGCGCCGCGCCGTGTCCAGATAGCATTGCAGCGGCAGGCGGGCACCAGCGTGCAGCGCGCCGGCCCGGGCCACGTCGAACGCATGCAGGTTTTGTTCCACCGTCAGGTCCGGGAACACGGTGGCATGCTGGTACACGGGAATCACGCCGGCCGCGATGGCGTCGCGCACCGAGCCAAAGGCAACCGGCTGGCCGCGCAGCAGGATGGTGCCCGTATCCGGGCGCAGCGCGCCGACGAGCATCTTCACCAGCGTGCTCTTGCCTGCACCATTTTCGCCCATCAACGCATGCACCTCGCCKGGGCGCACGGTGAGATCGGCGCCGCGCAATGCGCAGGTCGCTCCAAATCGCTTGGAAAGACCGGATACCGAGAGCAGGGGGGGCTCCTCGCCGGGTGTGGTTGTCATGGGGGCTCCTTTTTTGGCGTTGTCTTTTGTCTGGGTCTTTGTTTTTTGCAGATGCTTTTTTTTCTTGCCTGAGAGGAATACTCGGCGTCGCGGATCTTTTCAGCAAACGACTTGATTGCACATACGCATGACTTATACTTATGCGTCCATCGCCCTCGCCCCCCAGGTGCCGCATGAAACGTTCGCTTCCTCCGCTGGTTTCGCTGCGCGCTTTCGAGGCCGCCGCGCGACACATGAGTTTTACGCTGGCCGCGGACGAGCTGTGCGTGACCCAGAGCGCGATCAGCCGGCACATCAAGAACCTGGAAACGCACTACGGGCTCAAGCTGTTCAACCGCCTGACGCGCGCCATCGAACTCACCCCGCAGGGCGCGCGCTTGTTCGACGTGGTGACGCGCTCGCTCGACCAGATCGAGACCGTTGCCCGCGAGCTCACCGGGGCCAGGAACTCGCGCAGCCTGCTGGTCAGCATCCTGCCCACGCTGGCGTCCACCTGGCTGATGCCGAGGCTGGTCAACTTCACGCAGGCGCACCAGGCTATCGAGATCCGGCTGATCACGTCGATCGATCCGGTTTCGTTCGATCGCGACAAAGTGGACGTGGCTATCCGTGTGGGCAAGCCGCCTGGCAAGCGGGCACGCAAGGGTGCGCCGCGCATCGACCTGGTGATGACGGACGAGTGGAAGGGCGTGGCCACGGAGCCGCTGTTTCCCGACAGCCTGGTGCCCGTATGCAAGCCTGGGCTGGTGAAAGGCCGGCTGCCCGCCAGCCCGGCCGCGCTGGCGCGGCTGCCGCTGATTCACACCGACTCCCGCGCGCATGCGTGGCCCGACTGGTTCGCCGCGCTGGACGTGCCCTACGCGGCCGGCGCGCAGGCCCTGCATTTCGGGCATTTCTTCATGTCGGTGCGGGCCGCCATCGAAGGCCGCGGCATCGCGCTGGTGCCTGATGTGCTGGTGGCCGAGGAGATCGCCTCCGGCAGGTTGGCCGTGCCGGTGCGCGAGCGCATCACCAGCGGCGGCGACTACTGCTTGCTGTACCGCAAGGAGCGGGCCGACGACTACGCCATCGCGGCGTTTCGCACCTGGCTGCACGCCGAGGTGGCGGCGATGCCGTCGATCTGAGCTGTCGTTGGCGCTGTCGATGGCGCTGTCGTTGGACCCACGTATGACCTCAAGGCATGCATGCGGCGCAAGGAGTCATTTGTCCGCGCACAGGGGCGGCTACTAGCATGGTGTCGTGACAATCGCGAGCGGGTTCGGTCTTTAGTGTTTCGTGTTCTGCGTCCCGCGTCCCGCGTTTGCACGGTCCGGCAAGGCAACGCCGCGTTGCCCGGATCCTCCTTGCTTGCATCTACCGACAGGCCCCCCATGCGCGCAACACGCTTGCTTTCGTGTATTTCCATCGCCACCCTCGTCGCTCCGGCACTTTGCATCGCCACGGCCAACGCCGCCGAGCAGATCGTCCGCCATCGCAACCCGGCGCACATGACCGAGCCCTGGGCGCGCGAGTTCGCCGAGGCGATCGAGATTMCCGCCAGCGCGGAGCAACTCGTGCTCAGCGGCGTGGGGCCCACGGTGGCGAATGCCTCCGCGCCGCCCGATACCGCGGCCTCCTATGGCGACACCGCGACCCAGACCCGCAACGTGCTCGGTCAGATCGAGCGCATCCTCAAGGACCGCGGCTACCAGATGGGCGACATCGTCTCCATGCAGGCGCTGATCGTGGCGGACCCGGCCACGGGCAAACCGGATTTCACTGGTTTCTCGGATGTCTATAACCAATATTTCGGGACCGGCAAGCAGCCCAGCGTGCCAGTGCGTACGCGCGCCGAAGTGTTGCGGCTGGTGCCGCCGGGGTGGCTGGTCGAGGTCACGGTCACCGCGAGCCGCGTGCCGGCGCGCCCGGCCAGGTAGACGCCAGGCCCGTCGCGGTGTGGATGCGGCCCGGGCCGCTTGCCATCCTTTGCCAGGTCACAGCATAATGCAACACTGTTGCATTATGCTTGGCGAGGTTCTGAATGGTGACTGGTATCGGCGAACGTGGCGAGGGCGGCAAGGCGAGCGGCGACGCCGTCATCGACCTGCAGGACATCGCATTCACCTGGCCCGCGCAGGCCGCGCCTGGCCTGCGGCTTGACCGGCTCCGGCTGGGCGCGGGCGAGCAGGTGTTCGTGTGCGGGCCCAGCGGCAGCGGCAAGAGCACCTTGCTGTCGATGCTGGCCGGCGTGCTGCTGCCACAGCAAGGCACCGTGCGCGTGCTGGGCACCGTGCTCGGCGCGTTGTCGGCCTCGCAGCGCGACCGCTTCCGCGCCGATCATGTTGGCCTGGTCTTCCAGCAGTTCAACTTGCTGCCGTACCTGTCGGTCGTGGACAACGTGTTGCTGCCCTGCCGCTTCTCGCCCGCCCGGCGCGAGCGTACGGCGGCACAAGGCGCGACGCCGGAAGCCGCCGCGCACGCGCTGCTCAGGCAGCTCGACCTGTCGCCGGCCCTGTGGCAGCGCCCTGTCACCCAGCTCTCGGTTGGCCAGCAGCAGCGCGTGGCGGCGGCGCGCG
Organism: Cupriavidus sp. 01L46; assembly: GCF_056399905.1. Classification (NCBI taxonomy): domain Bacteria; kingdom Pseudomonadati; phylum Pseudomonadota; class Betaproteobacteria; order Burkholderiales; family Burkholderiaceae; genus Cupriavidus; species Cupriavidus sp. 01L46. Next base: position 1,736 of record NZ_JBFTSF010000008.1, on the reverse strand, counting down.
CGCTGATCGGCTGCCCGCAGGTGGTGCTGGCCGATGAGCCCACCTCCGCGCTGGACGCGCCGCGCCAGCAGGCCTTCATGGCGTTGCTGCGGCGCGAATGCGGCATCGCCGGCGCCAGCCTGGTGTTTGTCAGCCACGACGAGCGCTTGTCGGCGGGCTTCGCGCAGAGGTTGTCGCTGCCGGCGATCGACGCCACGGACGCCACGGACGCGATCCACGCGATGGAGCCGGCATGACGCTGATGCTATCGATGGCGGCGCGCAGCGCGTGGAACCGCCGCTTCAACCTGCTGCTGATGCTGCTGGCGATTGCCCTGTCCGTTGCCATGCTGCTGGGCGTGGAGCGTATCCGGCATGCGGTGCGGGAGAGTTTTGCGCAGTCGGTGTCCGGCACCGACCTGGTGGTCGGCGCGCGCACCAGCCCGGTCCAGCTGATGCTCTACACCGTGTTCCACCTTGGCGGGGCCAGCAACAACATGCGCTGGGACAGCGCCGAGCGGCTGGCGCGGCATCCGGCGGTGGCGTGGACCATTCCGCTCTCGCTGGGCGACTCGCACCGCGGCTTCCCGGTGCTGGCGACCACGGCCAGCTACTTCACCCACTACCGCTACGGGGACCGCCGTGTGCTGGAACTGGCGCAGGGCAGGATCTTCCCGTCGCTGTTCGATGCGGTGCTTGGCGCCGAGGTGGCGAGCCGGCTGGGCTACCGCGTGGGCGATCGCATCGTGCTTAGCCATGGCGAGGGCGRTGACKATGGCCCACAAGCCGATCATGCCAGCCATCATGAACATGCCGACAAGCCCTTCGTGGTCAGCGGCATCCTCGCGCGCACCGGCACGCCGGTGGACCGTACCGTGCATATTTGCCTGGAAGCCATGCAAGCCATCCACCTCGGCTGGGAGGGCGGCGTACCGCTGCCGGGCCTGGCGATCCTGCCGGAGCAGGTGCGCAAGTTCGACCTGGCGCCCCAAGGCGTGACGGGCGTGCTGGTCGGCCTGAAGCTGAGGTCGCAGGTGTTTGCCGTGCAGCGCGAGATTGCCGAAGACCCGCACGAGCCGCTGATGGCGGTGCTGCCGGGCGTGGCGCTGGACGAGCTGTGGCGGGTCATCGGCGTGGCCGAGCGCGCCATGCTGCTGGTGTCGGCGCTGGTGGTGGTGGTCGGGCTGGCGGGGTTGGCGTCCTCCATCCTTGCCGCGCTGGGCGAGCGGCGGCGCGAGCTGGCCATCTTGCGCGCCGTCGGCGCCCGCCCGCGCGACCTGCTGGCGATGCTGGCGCTGGAGGGGCTGGTGGTGATGGCCACAGGCGCCCTGCTCGGGCTCCTGTTGCTGAGCGCGCTGGCAGCGGGGCTTGGGCCCTATCTGGAAGCCACGTACGGCGTGGCCTTGCAAGCGGGCTGGCCCACGCCGGGCGAGTGGCCGCTGCTTGGCGCCGCAGTGGCCGCCGGCTTCTGCGTGAGCCTGCTGCCCGGGTGGCGCGCTTACCGCCTCAGCCTGGCCGACGGGCTGAGGCCGACCACATGATGCCCCGGACGCTAGGCATGACCCCACGTGTGCGACGCGCCTCGTTTGCGCTCACCATCATCGGCGTGGCCATGGCGGGCGCGGCGTATGTCTTCCGGCCGCCGTCCCCGCAAGCCAACGCGGATGCAGCCACCGCCGAGCCGCCCGCCTATGCGATAGGCGAGGCGCTGCGACCCGCGCCCGCCGCGCCCGCCGCGCCCGCCGCGCCCGCCGCGCC